>NZ_JBQAJM010000016.1:0-53535 GCF_052030685.1 Cysteiniphilum sp. 19S12-1 | reverse complement strand
AAGTTAAGTAGAACATCATCAGGTTTTTTATTATTACAAAGGCACCTAACGGTGCCTTTTTGCTTTGTGATATAGAATTTATAGTAAAGCCTTCCAATGGTGATCTTGGAATGTTTTGTAAAAAATCATAAGGAAAAGCAGTCTTAACTGATCTATACTTTATGGTGTATGGATTATCTTGGCGATTGACTATGTATAATAATAAATATAATCAACACGGTGGTGTTTTACTCATTGCATTAATTATTGTTGCAGTGGTCTCAATACTATCTGGTTCAATTTTATATATGTTGAAAACCAACGTTGTTCAGAACCAAGCCATTGAGAACTATAATAATTCACGCAACAGTGCGTTTTTATCATTAAAAAGCACTTTGGAAGCAAATGATTATATTTATACTAATACACCAGTTCTTTCAAGTGTTAAAAACTATAGCTCAGGCAATTCAAATATTACGGTAACAAGTACCGTACAATCAGATTTAAATGATGCAATATTTCCAGATAGTGTTGCGTTAAATAATGCCTCAGCAGTGTTACAGTATCATGTTAATATGCAGGTCACAGCTCAAACGCAACATCAGGCAAAGTATGTAGCAATTGTAAATGCACCTAGTCAATATTATCAAGAAAATGATCTGTCTCCTCAAGACACACAGAATGTTAATATCCCCAGTATTATTCTGAACAATCTTGATTTAGCTCAAAAGAGTAGCTCAGAGACCATTGAAAATGGTAATGCAGGATTTCTTGGTGCACTAGAAATAGATAACTCAGGAAGTGTTTCAGGAAGTGGTAAACAAATTAATTACACTCTCAAAGGAACTGTAAATACCTACAGCTTAAAATTTAAAGATAATGGAAATTATCTTCTTGAACAAGGCTGGTATCTAGAGGATGGAGACTGGAACTTAGGAATCCTAATCTATGACAAAAATACTGGAGTAGTATGGCAAACGAGCATAGGATTAACACAACTAGAAAATTTATCAACAAACGACACATTTTCAACTTTGGACTGGACTCAAATATTAGGAACAACAACATATAACCCCGCGTTAGCATATGTCTTGCCAGACTACGTTATTTTTGATGGTCAAAAATTTATGGCACTAGATGATATTGATCCTGGCGATAATCCATATGAGAAACCTAAGGATTGGCGAGTTATCATCGCCCCTTTGAGCTTTCCTCAGTTTAATGCAAATATCGAATA
Source organism: Cysteiniphilum sp. 19S12-1 (assembly GCF_052030685.1). Classification (NCBI taxonomy): domain Bacteria; kingdom Pseudomonadati; phylum Pseudomonadota; class Gammaproteobacteria; order Thiotrichales; family Fastidiosibacteraceae; genus Cysteiniphilum; species Cysteiniphilum sp. 19S12-1. The sequence continues at coordinate 52,319 of NZ_JBQAJM010000016.1, read as the reverse complement.
CTATGCTGGTGATATAGTTACCGATGATGGTGATAAGTATGTAGCTGAAAGTGATATTAACTCAAACAAAGATAGCCTAGCAGCAGGAGGAAAAGATTGGGTGATAGTTCCAACAACAACAGGATCGCCCTGGGTTTCTCAGAAATATAATCCAGGGGAAGTTGTAACGTATGGAGGCTTTACTTTTGTAAATATCAAAAAAAGCAATAAAAAGAAAAATCCATTTGAGCAAAGTAAGAACTGGCGGATTATTCCGCAAAACTTTCAGGCTATTCCTTATTTGGATGATATATACTATACGGAAGGGTTAGTTGTCATGGATGACAATAAATACTTTGTTAACATTAAAGGTAGTGACGGAAAATCACCTCCAAATTCTGGAAGTAATAACAATTGGTATGAGATATCCGAACCAAATAGCATTTTGGGAGCTAAATTAATTAGTAAAAGTGATCAAATTTATAGCTTTATAGTGAAACAATTTTCTTCTGGAAAAATAGAAGGGGAAATCTATAATGATGTAGGTGCAAGCACTTCTATTGCCCATGATTACGGGGTGGTTCAAGACGTAAGTAAAGTTTATTTGTTAGCCACTGACCAATTACAAAGTCAGAACACAGATCAAGTTATCTTGTTCTTTTCAACAAGTTCAGGGTTAAAACGCATAGTTGTAAGCAATATTAGTAGCACTCCTGAAATTACTAGTGGAACTATATTGTTAGGTATAGCATCACCTATTGATCCCATACAGTACGCACCACAAATTATACCCGATAGCACCACAGAAAACTTTTTAGTATTACCTTATGCATCTTCTGTAGATATTTATAAATATACGCCGGCAACGCCTAGTCTTACATTCTTGAGAACGGTGAGTTTTAGTAATCAAATCGTTAAGCAAGTTTTACCTTTTAAGGGTTTTATTATTGTGATTACAAAAAACGATCCATATTCACCAGAAGCTAGAGATGCACATTTTATTGCATTGAGTGTTGATAAAGAGTTTGCAAGTATAGACCTTATGGAACTATCATCAGTTGATGGTGTTTATTTAACCTATGATCCCGCTACGCAAAAAACCTTTTTAAAAACAGCGACTGATTCAACAGGAGTTGAAATTCAAGACGCTCCCATGCCATATGGTGTGATTGGTATGCAATCAACGCAATAAAATAGCATGTACATAAGTAAGTTTATCTTATAGTATGGATGGCAATATTTTAGGAATTTTTAATTATAAATAATGAAAAAAATTTTATTATGTGTCACCGGAAGCATCGCTGCGTATAAAGCGCTTGAATTAACCAGATTATTAGTCAAAGCAAATTGTGAGGTTAAAGTTTTATTAACTGAATCAGCCAAAGCTTTTGTTACCGGTTTAAGTTTTGAGGCGTTATCGCAGCACAAAGTCTATGATGATTTGTTTGCCTATACCGATCGCCCAATTGAACATATCGAACTTGCGCGCTGGGCAGACGATATAGTGATAGCACCAGCATCGGCTAATACGATTGCCAAATTAGCCTTGGGGTTAGCAGATGATTTGCTAGGCAATGTGATCCTTGCAACGGACAAACCGATATTTATAGCACCGGCAATGAACGTTGTTATGTGGCAGAACAGTGCTGTGCAAGCAAATATAAATCAGTTGAAAAATCGTGATTTTATCATTTTGCCACCAGAAGCTGGAGAGCAGGCTTGTGGCGATATAGGCGATGGGCGCTTGATGGAGCCTGAAAATATTGTAAAGCATCTATTAAAGCCAAAAATAAAAACTGATAAACATGTGGTAATAACTGCAGGACCCACCATTGAGGCGTTGGATCCGGTGCGTTATTTATCAAACCACAGCTCAGGTAAGATGGGTTATGCATTGACCGAAGCTTTTATTGATATTGGTTGGGAAGTGACTTTAATTTCAGGACCTACTCAATTAAAAGCTTCTCAAAACTGTGATGTTGTTCAGGTGAAAAGTGCCAATGAAATGCATGATGCTGTACTTGAAAAGGTGAAAACGGCAGATCTCTTTATTGCAGCAGCGGCCGTTGCTGATTATCGCCCGGAAATATGTGCTGTTGAAAAAATCAAAAAGACAGATCAAAGTGATGAGTTGATGTTGAAATTGGTTAAAAATAAAGATATTTTGGCAAGTGTTGCAAACTTGGCAAGAAACAGGCCTTGTTGTGTCGGGTTTGCCGCAGAGACACATAATGCGCAAGCGCATGCACGAGCTAAAATTGAATGCAAGAATCTTGATTTCTTAATATTAAATCAAGTTAATACGGATACTGGCTTTCCTTTTTATGGTGATCACAATGAAGTAAAGATCTTTAATAAACATTATGAGCAAGTATTAGCCCTACCTTTGGCATCAAAGCGTGATATTGCCGATCATATTGCTGATTATTTAAATGAAAACGTTATCAAAAAAGAAGTGCAAACGGAATTAAATTATGAGTAGACGAATTAAAGTCTTATCCACTGAACTAGCTAACCAGATTGCTGCCGGAGAAGTTGTTGAAAGACCTTCTTCGATTGTGAAAGAGTTATTTGAAAACGCCTTAGACGCTGGAGCGACTGAGATTACATTAGAGCTTGAGCACGGAGGTAAAGAAAAAATATTGATACGTGATAATGGCTCGGGTATTGAAAAAGATGACTTACCATTGACTTTAATGCCGCATGCAACCAGTAAAATATATTCTTTAGATGAGCTTGAAGCGATTAACAGCATGGGCTTTAGAGGAGAAGCACTTGCCAGTATTGGCTCAATTGCTAAAGTTAAGATTACCTCAAAAACAGCACAAGATGAACATGCATGGTCTGTCGATAATCAGTTAGATAATGAATTGATTCCTGCATCTCATCCGATTGGAACGACGATTGAGGTGGCAGAAGTTTTTTATAATACACCTGCCAGGCGCAAGTTTTTAAAAGCTGAACGCACGGAATATGTGCATATTGATGAGCTGTTGAAAAAGTTTATGCTTTGCCACTTCAATGTAGCATTAACTGTTTGGCACAATGGCAAGGAGGTGAAGTCATATCCTGTAGCTGATACACCGCAAAAACAGCAACAGCGTATTGCAGATATCTGTGGCGATGAGTTTGTTGATAATGCCTTATTAATTCAAGCTGAAGCAATGGGACTTCAATTATATGGTTGGGTGGCTAAGCCGCAGTTTTCAAAATCACGTGCTGATTTGCAGTATTTTTATGTCAATGGTCGAATTATCAAAGATAAGCTAATCGCGCATGCGATAAAGCAGGCGTATAAAGATGTATTGCATCATCAAAGATATCCTGCGTTTATTTTGTTTTTTAATATCGATCCACATGCGGTGGATGTAAATGTTCATCCAACCAAACATGAAGTGCGTTTTCGTGAGTCGCGTTTAGTGCATGATTTTCTGTTTGCCAAAATTCATCATGCTTTGGCAGATACTAAGCCACAATTACCAGAGTCATCTGAAGCTGAAAATGACGTTGACTCATTAACATTTAGTACGCCTGAGAAGCCTGCAACACAACTAAATAATCATTGGCAGGACAAACGTCAGTATACACAATCTTCAAGCTCCAGCCATCTCAATGATATGGCGTTATATGGACAGTTGATTAATCAAAAAGATGAAATTCAATACCCTGAAAATACCAGTGATACTCATGATGAAATAAAAGCACAAACCCTTCAAGATAAATGGCAAGATGCTACACAATTAGCTATGCCTTTGGTGATTGAGGAGGTAGTGAAAGAAACCGTCATAGATCAAAATGCTGCAATGACAGAAATAACAACAAAAGCAAAGCCTGTAAAAGATGGTAATATATACCCTTTGGGTTTTGCCTTGGCACAGGTGCATGGCATCTTTATTTTGTCACAAACGGAAGATGGTTTGATTATCGTTGATATGCATGCAGCACATGAGCGAGTGTTGTATGAAAAGGTAAAAACACTATGGGCAAAACATCAAACGGTATCGCAAGTACTCTTATTACCTCTAACCTTTGAGATAAGCCCAGTATTACTCGATGTATTAGATATGCATGAAGCCCTTTTGAATAAATTGGGGTTTGAATATTCAGCACTTGGCGAGAAAACCTTAGTGATTCGTGCTATTCCGGTTTATTTAAAGAATAATCATATCGAAAGTCTTATTGTTGATATTGCCAACAGCCTTAAGGTCAGTGGTAAAGCCAAGCCAATGGATGATTATATGCATGCAATTTTAGCAACTATGTCATGCCACAAAGCCGTGCGTGCGCATGATCAAATTACCATTGAGGAAATGAATCAATTGCTACGCGATATGGAGCAAACAGCAAGAGCAGATCAATGCAATCATGGACGCCCGACATGGGTGAAAATGACAGTCAATGATTTAGATAAGCTTTTTATGCGAGGGAAATAGTCATATAAATTTTGCGCTAACTACTTTTGCCAAGCTGCGTTTCTATAGTAAACTAGGCGTTGATTTTGAATTTTAAATTGATACCAGTAGAGCAAGCATGATTACAACTAATGAAATTAGACGGTCTTTTATTGACTTTTTTAAATCCAAAGGGCATCAAGAAGTAGCGAGTTCATCGTTGGTGCCAGTCAATGATGAAACTTTATTATTCACAAATGCTGGCATGGTGCAATTCAAAGATGTTTTTTTGGGTGCGGATAAAAGATCGTATACGAGAGCTGTGAGTTCACAAAAATGTGTGCGAGCAGGTGGTAAGCATAATGATTTGGAAAATGTCGGTTATACGGCGCGCCATCATACTTTTTTTGAGATGTTAGGTAATTTTAGCTTTGGTGATTACTTTAAACGTGATGCTATCTTCTACGCGTGGGAATATTTGACAGAAGTATTAAAGCTTCCCAAGGAGAAGCTATGGGTGACTGTCTTTAAAGAGGATAAAGAAGCTGAAGATATCTGGATTAATGAAGTAGGTGTTGATCGTAGACGTCTATCACGCATAGGTGCTAAAGATAATTTCTGGGCAATGGGTGACACAGGGCCGTGTGGGCCATGTACTGAGATCTTTTATGACCATGGTGCAGAAGTTGCAGGCGGTCCTCCTGGGACGCCTGAGGAAGATGGTGATCGCTATATTGAAATCTGGAATTTGGTGTTTATGCAATATAATCGTTTGATCGATGGTACGTTAGAGGCATTACCTAATCCATCGGTTGATACTGGGATGGGACTTGAGCGCATTGCCGCAGTATTGCAGCATGTGCACAGTAATTACGAGATTGATATATTCCAGAAACTTATTGATGCTGCAGCAAAGATTGTGGCAACAGAAGATATCAATAATCCATCGCTTAAAGTCTTAGCAGATCATATTCGCGCGTGCAGTTTCTTGATTGTCGACGGTGTTTTGCCTTCAAATGAAGGGCGTGGTTATGTATTGCGTCGCATTATTCGTAGAGCAGTGCGCCATGGTTATAAGCTAGGTGCGGTGGACACTTTCTTTTATCGGTTGATTGCGACACTGGTTACAGTGATGGCTGAAGCTTATCCTGTTTTAAAAGAAAAACAAACGTTCATTGAAGATGTCTTAAAAAAAGAAGAAGAGCAATTTGAAAAAACACTAAGTCATGGCATGAAGATTCTTGAGGAAGAAATTGCTGAACTTGATAGCAATGTAATCTCAGGACAGACGGCATTTAAGCTATATGATACTTATGGTTTTCCATTGGATTTAACAGCAGATATTGCCAGAGAGCGCAATTTAACGGTTGATGAAGCAGGATTTACACATTCTATGGAAGCGCAAAAAGCGCGGGCAAAGTCAGCCAGCAAATTTGGTGTTGATTATAATCAGATGATCAAGACAGACTTACAGACAACGTTTGTTGGTTACTCATTGCCAGTGTCTGATGCACAGGTGTTGGCACTTTTTAGCGAGGGTAAAAAAACAGATAAACTGATTACAGGGCAAGAGGGTGTTATTATCTTGAATCAAACACCTTTCTATGCAGAGTCTGGTGGGCAGGTTGCCGATAAAGGTGTTATTGAAGCGTTAGGTAGTGAATTTACTGTTGAAGATGTGCAAAAATCAGGATCAGCCTTTTTACATATTGGTAAGGTAGTAAGGGGAAGTTTTGTGGTTGATGATGAAGTGACCGCGCAAATCTCTAACAAACGCACAACAACAGCAGCACACCACACCGCGACACATTTATTGCATGCAGCATTACGCGAAGTCGTTGGTTGTCATGTTGAGCAAAAAGGATCGTTGGTTGAATTCAATAAACTGCGTTTTGATTTCTCAAATCCTTCAGCTGTGACAACAAAGCAAATAAAAGAAGTAGAGCATTTAGTTAATGCCATTATTCGTCAAAACCTTGTTGTTGAAACGATAGAAACTTCGCCTGAAGCGGCTAAAAACATGGGAGCTATGGCGCTTTTTGGTGAAAAATATGGCGATGTTGTGCGCGTGTTGCGCGTTGGAGATTTCTCTATTGAGCTTTGCGGAGGTACGCATGTCACTCAAACTGGCGATATAGGCTTATTTAAAATAACCTCTGAAAGCGGTATTGCCTCTGGCGTGCGCCGTATTGAAGCAGTCACAGGTCTTTATGCTGAAAACTATATTGAAGAAAAAGAAGAAACATTAACAACAATTCATGAGCTGTTAAAATCTAGTGATGACAATGTTCTGGATAAATTGTTGAAATTGCAGCAGCAAATCAAAGCGCAAGATAAGGTGATTAAAGGCTTAAAACAGCAAATTTCATCAGGTGACGCTATTGCCATTAACGAGATGCAAATTGATGATGTCACACTAATCTCAGCGCTATTGCCAAATGTTGATATGGGCGTGCTACGCGAAAAGATTGATCAATACAAAGCACAAAAGTCCAAAGTGGTTGTTGCTCTTTCTACTGAAAATGAAGGTAAAGCGCAAATTGCCGTAGGTGTGAGTAAAGCGATTACGGATAAGATTAAAGCTGGTGAATTAATCAATTTTATTGCCAATCAAGTTGATGGTAAAGGTGGTGGACGCCCTGATATGGCACAAGCTGGTGGCAATGACCCACAAAATTTACCAAAAGCGATGACTTCGGTGCATGAATGGGTAAAAGAGAGACTATAATAGCAAGGTGCTATATCGAACATTAAACTTAGGAAAAAGGTATGACCTTTAAAATAAAGACACTTCTTGGAATATCACTTGTTGTAAGCTCGGGTGTTGCTATGGCGACTACTAAAGCGCCTGTTGAAAACTTGATGCAAGTTTACCAACAAGCACTTGATAACTCCCCGCAATATAAAGCTGATTTTTACACGATGCAATCAAGCAAAATGGCGGAGCCTATTGCTTTAGGTGCCTTACTACCAAATATTGGTTTAAATGCAGGGGCAACAGTTAATCAAATCCAGACAACACCACAAAGTGGCAGTTATCGCAACTACACAGCGGGCATCACGCTCACTCAAACGCTTTTCAACTATGGTGACTATCAGACTTACCAGGCATCAAAACAAAGTGCCTTAAGTGCTGAGGAAACCTATAATGCACAAAAGCAGCAGTTTATTTTGGATGTGGCAACGGCATACTTTAACGTGCTCAATGCTAAAGAGCAGGTCGTCTTTTTAAAAGAGAAATTAAAATCGGTTAAAAGCACATTAGATCAATCAAAGCTAAAGCTTAAAGTTGGGATGTCAACAAGTGTTGATGTGAAGACTGCTGAAGCAAATTATTATAGTGCATTGGCGGATTTAAAGGCCGCTGAGAACAGCCTTGAGTCTGCTTATTATGCCTTGTATCAATATACGGGTGTTGATAATAAATCATTAGCTGATTTAAAGAGTAATGTTAATTTCACTAACCCTGCACCTGATAGTATTGACGAGTGGGTTAAGCGCGCACATGCTAGTAATCCAAATCTTAAAGCACAGATTTACACTCAAAATGCAGCAGCAAAAACGTGGTCTGCATCAACAGGTAATTTCTTGCCAAATGTCAGTTTAATGGCAAATTATAGTATTAATGATAACTCAGGAAGCGCTTTTGCAACGGATGCAGCAGCCCTGCCTTTAGGTAACTATAGTAATGGTTATGTCGGTGTAACCTTTAGTTGGAATATTCTAAATGGTGGCAGTGATTATGCCGCTAGAAAGCAAGCTGCATTTGATTATCAAGCAGCTGAGTTTACTACCCTTGATCAGCAACGCAGCATTACTCAGAATATTGAGGTTGATTTTTATAATGTTGTCTCTGGTGTTAAGCAAATCGAAGCTTATAAGCAATCAGTAATTGCAGCAAAAGCAGCGTATGAGCAATATCAAGCGCGGTATAAAGTCGGTAGCTCTACAATTACCGAAGTATTAGATCAGCTGCAAAAACTATATGAAAGCATGTCATTGTTAGCAACGGCAAAATACCAATATGTGACAGATGTCTTGCAACTTAAACTTGATGCCGGCACGTTATCAGAGCGTGATGTTCAAATCTTTAATTCATGGCTTAAGTCTTAGTTTATTCGCTAGATCAAAGCAATTAGCAGGTGAACTTACCCGTAAAAAATGATATAACTAGTGTCGTTTGATGACTAACTAGAGAAGCTTAATGCAAAAGAAGCTAGCAAATGGAGTTATCGTCATTTTTGGCGCCTCTGGAGATTTAACCGCACGCAAATTAATGCCGGCAATATTTAGTCTTTATCAGCAAAAAGACTTAAGTAAAAACAATATTGTCTTGGGTGTGTCGCGCAGTCAGTTTGATGATGGTAGTTTTCGTCAGAAAATGCAAGAAGCGCTTTTAGATGAGTACCCCAAAGAGCAAAAATCAATCGATAAGTTCTTGGCGCAAGTGTTTTATCAGCAGATTGATGTGTATAAAGATGAAGGGTATGTATGTCTACAAAAGCGCTTAAAGTCACTGTGTAAAACACATAAGCTTGAGCATAACTTCTTATTTTATTTATCCACACCACCAAGCTTGTACTATGAGATTCCTCAGCATATTGCCAAACTGGGGCTCAATGATGAGCATGACGGCTATAAACGCATTATTATTGAGAAGCCCTTTGGTACCGATGAACAAAGTGCTCAAGCGCTGAATGCACATTTATTGCAGCATTATCAAGAATCGCAGTTATTTCGTATTGATCATTATTTAGGGAAAGAAACGGTTCAAAATCTTCTGGTATTTCGTTTTGCCAATGCGATTTTTGAGCCACTTTGGAATGCTTCACATATTGAAAATGTCCAGATTTATGCCAATGAAGCCATTGGTCTTGGCTCGCGGGCGGGCTATTATGACCAAAATGGTGCGATTCGTGATATGATTCAGAATCACTTGTTGCAGCTACTAGGGATTGTCGCGATGGAGCCGCCGGCAAAGATGGATGCCTACTCCATTCGTAATGAAACCTTAAAGGTATTTCAATCGATTCGTCGCTTTAAGACAGCTGAAGACATTAAAGAAAATGTTGTCACAGGGCAATATCAAGAAGGTTGTGTGCAAGGTGTTTGCAAAGGTGCCTATCGCGAAGAAGAGGGTGTGGCAGTAAACTCAACCACAGAAACCTATGCCGCGATTCGCTTTTTTATTGATAATTGGCGCTGGCATAATGTACCGTTTTATGTACGCACCGGTAAACGCTTGAATCAACGTGTTTCTGAGGTGGTGATTAATTTTAAAGCCACCCCTCACCCTTTCTTTTCACAGGTGCAGAAGATTACTAAGTTTAAAAATCAATTGGTTATTCGCATTCAACCGGATGAGGGCATTAAATTAAGCTTTGCTGCTAAAGAGCCAGGTAGTGGCTTTAAAACGCATGAAGTGGATATGGGTTTTTACTATTCTGACTTCGCACAGAAATCAATGCCTACAGCGTATGAGCGCTTGATTCTTGATGCTTTACAGGGTGATAACACATTATTTGCTCGAAATGATGCGGTAGAAGCTTGTTGGAATATCATTGACCCGATTATTCAATATACGCAAAAGCATGGCAAAAGTTTATTAAGTTTTTATCCAAGTGGTTCATTTGGTCCCATTGAAGCTGATAAGATGCTTGCTGAGCTTGGACATACTTGGCGCAATCCATCGTCTGTGTTTAAGCAGAAAAAATAATTTGAGGAAATCAATGTCATATATTACTTACCAACAGCAACAAGATATTGCTTATGCGATGTTTGATAAACTGGTTGCATTATCACATTCCAAACAAGGTTGTGTGCATATTGCATTATCAGGTGGTACAACACCGAAGAGTATCTTTGAGCTGATCAATCAACTAGGTCATTCGACTCAAATTAATTGGCAAAACTTACATTTTTGGTGGTGTGACGAGCGCTGTGTTGATTTTGCCGATAAAGAAAGTAATTTTGGTGAAGCCGATAGATTATTGTTTGCAAGCGTTGATATCTCAAGGGAGAATTTACACCCAATGCAAGGCGATATTTCACCTGAGCAAGCTGCTCTTAACTATGTGAGCCGGTTAAAAAAGCATGTACCACAAATCGATGGTGTGCCACAATTTGATTGGGTGTGGTTGGGTATGGGTGATGACGGGCATACCGCATCTCTCTTTGTCAACGGTGTACCATTATCATCGGATAAATGGGTTGAAGTTGCCGTGCACCCAAGTACAAAGCAAGCACGAATTACCTTGACACTTAAAGTACTTAACAATGCTAAAATGATAGACTTTTTAGTGACAGGTGAAAACAAAGCAGCTATGTTAGCTAAGGTATTTGATCGCCAGAGTGTGACGATAGATTATCCGGCTAAAGCAGTGAATCTCACAACTGGGCGCTTAGTTTGGCATGTGGATCAGGCAGCAGCCAGTGAATTGGATGAGGGATAACAACAAGGAATTAAAATGAATCAACACATAAGACAACAGCTACAGCATTTACTAAAAACGGATTACTCAGACTTGGATATCAACAGTTTATTTAAAGAAGATGAAGATCGATTTAATAGATATCATTTGCAGGTTGGCAGTTTATTATTGGATTATTCAAAAAATAAGTTAACGGATGATATTCTAGCCACGCTTTTTGAGTTGGCGGGTGATGCCAAGGTTGAGAAGTATCGCGATAAAATGTTCATAGGAGAGAAGATTAATACCAGTGAGCATCGCGCTGTATTGCATACGGCTTTGCGTGATCTCTCTGATCAAGCGGTTATCGTAGATGGCATTGATGTTAAACCTGAGATTATCAAAGAACGCTCACGTGTCAAAGCACTTGTTGAGAAAGTTCACAATGGACAATGGCGTGGGCACTCAGGCAAAGAGATTACCGATGTGGTTAATATTGGTATTGGTGGCTCTGATTTGGGCCCCAGAATGGTGGTTGAGGCATTAGCACCTTATCACGTAAACAAAACACAGGTGTATTTTGTCTCAAATGTCGATGCTGAATCTATTTTGAGTGTTATCACAAAGCTTAATCCTGAAACGACGTTGTTTATCGTGGCATCCAAGTCATTTACGACCCAAGAAACCTTGATGAACGCAATAACAGCACGTAAATGGTTGCTTGATTTTTACAAACAAGATCAAGTCGCCGTGGCTAAGCATTTCGTCGCGGTATCCAGTGCACTTGATAAAGTAGAAGCTTTTGGCATTGATCTGAATAATTGTTTCCAAATGTGGGATTGGGTTGGTGGGCGCTACTCATTATGGTCCTCAATTGGCATGGCAATTGTATTTGCGATTGGCTTTGCCCATTTTGAGGAACTATTGAAAGGCGCTTTTGCGATGGATAATCACTTCAAAAGTTTACCACTGACAAAGAATATGCCGGTCATTGTTGCCTTGATTGCAACCTTATATAGTGATTTTTATCACACGCAATCGCAAGCCATTTTGGCGTATGACGAGCGTTTGCGTCATTTGGTTGACTATTTGCAGCAAGCCGATATGGAGAGCAATGGCAAATCATGTAAAAAAGATGGCAGCTTAAGCCCTGAACAAACCGGTGTTGTGCTCTGGGGTGGGATCGGCACTAATGGTCAACACGCATTTCATCAGTTATTACATCAAGGTAATGTTATTGTGCCTGCTGATTTTATTGCAATTAAAAAGCCTCATCATTCCTTGAAAGATCATCATCAAGCATTATTGGCTAATTGCTTGGCGCAATCGCAAGCTTTGATGCAAGGAAAATCACTAAATGAAGTTATTGATGAGCTCAAAGCACAAGGTTTATCTGAGCAGGAGATCACTACTTTGGCACCGCAAAAAGTCATTGCAGGCAATAAACCAAGTAATACCATTGTCATCGATGAGCTAACCCCGCACGCATTAGGTGAGTTGATTGCCTTATATGAACATAAAATATTTGTCCAAGGGATTCTATGGGGAATTAATAGTTTTGATCAGTGGGGCGTTGAATTAGGCAAAGCTTTAGGTAAGCCGATTTTAACGAGTTTAGAACAACAAGATTTTGATAATGCAAATTATGATAGTTCAACAAAAGGCTTGCTCAAATACATTTCTTAGTAACTTATTTCATTCTCGCGGCGCTGAATAATATAGCTTAAAACGGCACTACTCATAAGACCAATAAAGCCACCGATAAATACATCAATGATTCGATCACTGCTAGTGTATAAGTAATGCGCACCTGCAAAGGTAACGATAAAAAAACAGCGTGTGGCAAAGGATGCGGTATAGTTTTGAAGTCCTCTGAGACTTACGATAATGCCAATGAAGCTCAGATTAAAAATCAAAGGACTGTTAAGGTTAAACAATAGTGTCACGATAATGCCCAATGATAAACCAATACATGCCCCAGTGACACGTTTTTGAATCTTATCACGCGCCTTTTTAAAACTCAGACTGGCGACGGATAATGATGACCAGAGTAACCATTGTGGTTCAGCTAGTTGTGAAAAATGCCAAACCAGCATGCTGATTAAAAGCGGCAGAAAGTAGACACAGTAATGGATGCTATGCTGTGGTTGTAGCTTTAATGTGAAGTTTTGATAACCCTTTATCGCTTGTGTGCGTAAGCTAATGAGAAAGACAATAACAACGCTTAAAAGACTAATGCTAAACAGCTTAGCAATGATTGTAATAGTGACCAAATCACCATATGCTCTTGTTTCAAAGGCGGTGTAGATAATGCCGATAAACAAATAAGCACCCATGGATTTAAAGCTTGGATTATAGGTTTCAATCATACCAATGATAATCGCAATAATTGAGACGATAGTGATAAAATAAAAGTCACTATGCATCAGCAATTTGACTAAAACAAAGGTGATTACAAATAAAAAAATAAGCATCACAAAAGCAATACGCTTACTGGTATGATCGCAAAAAGGAATAATCACTGCAGCAGCGTATAAACCACACAGTAGATAAATGGGCTGCGAAAGAAAATAACTTAAAATCGCGGCAGGGGTGACAGCAATAAGCATTTTAACAATGGATGAATAATTGAAAATTCTATGCATATATACATCCTTTTTGTGATAGGTGAGCAGATTATAGTACAGCTTGATCAAACCTTAAATTCATTTAGTTTAGATGATTGTTTAGAATATCTAAATTGATGAAAAATTGGTGAAACATATCAACCTTTGCCATTGATGATGCTACTATTTCAAGCATTGTCGAGTAAATATAAGTGAATGTTTAATGCGAATATTAGTCGTTGAAGATGATGAGATGTTAGGTGATGGTATTGTTGAGGGTTTAAGGCAGCATAATTATGCCGTTGATTTAATGCGTGATGGCAAAATGGCTGAGCTTGCCTTAGATACTGAGCCTTATGATGCCGTGGTGATGGATATTGGCTTACCACACAAAGATGGTATCGCTATTGTTAAGAGCATTCGCGCGAAGGGTAATGCGGTTCCTGTATTGCTATTAACAGCGCGTGATGCAATTGATGATCGTGTGCGTGGACTGGACTCAGGGGCGGATGATTATTTGACAAAACCGTTTGACTTATCTGAGCTTCTGGCAAGAATGCGTGCATTAGTTAGGCGTTCTGTCGGGCGTAGTGAACCTAAGATTAAATTTGAAGCGTTGGAGCTTGACCCTGCCGCGCAAACGCTAACAATTAATGGTGAGTTTGTTAAACTATCTAGACGCGAATTTGCTTTATTGGAATGCTTATTGGAAAACATTGGCAAAGTGGTTTCTAAAACAAAGCTGCTTGAGAAGTTATATGGTTGGGATGAAGAGGTTGATTCTAATACCCTAGAAGTGCATATCCATAATCTACGTAAAAAAATTCAAAATAAATATATCAAGACATTGCGTGGTGTTGGTTATATCATCCAAAAACCACCGCAGGAAGCATAAAATAATTAAGGTTGCTTTGATTTCAAAGTATCAATATCAAGAGACTCATCATAATCAACACCGGCAACGTTAAAGCCATTGAGCTCTAGGAAATCCTGATAAAATCCGGCAAAGTCGCTGATTTCTTTGAAATTATCAGAGGTCATTTTTGACATAATCGCATTGGTTAATGTTTGGGTTTTATCATCCATCTCAAGGTTATCAGGGCGCACGCGTCCAACCTCATCGGTGATACGTTTATTACCATAGAGCATATCACGCATAAAGCGATCGATTTGCTCGATGGTGTTCTCATGTGTGCCAAGTTCTTTCATCACTTTGAAAAGCGCGCAGCCATACAGTGGAAATAGCGGGATAAAAGCGCTAGCTTTAGTCACTAATGCTTTGGCAACAGTAACAAACGCTTCACCTTGTAGACTGTGCAGTTCATTGTTAAGCGTTAATGCCGTTTTTTCTAAATGACGCTTAGCTGCCCCAATCGTACCTTTTTTGTAGATAGCATCGGTGCCATCGGCGCCATCATAAGAATAAGCGGTGGTTTTAAAGCCATCGGCTAAAACGCCCGCCTCTTCAAGTGACTCAATCCAAAGCTGCCAATCTTCGCCTCCCATGACTTTAATGGTTTCACTGATATCATGCTCAGTTGCTGCCATCATTTTACCATCAACAATAATTTGTTTGTTTAAGTCAAGAGTGGGCGCAGCTATTTCACCGACGGTACTTTTTAATACCGAGCTGTGTGTTATTCCCGTTTTAGGATCGGTGCGTCTTGGTGAGGCAAGGCTGTAGATTAATACATCAATTTTGCCGTCAAATTCTTGTTTGATCATATCGATGGTTTGTTGTCTGATCTCATCAGAAAAAGCGTCACCTATAATGTTTTTGGCGATGAGTCCGTCCTTTTCAGCTTGCTCTTTAAACCAGATATTATTCCACCAGCCAGCACTACCTAAGCGCTTATCATTGACGCCCGGTTCAAATGACACACTAATCGTGTCAGCATCAGCACCATAAGCAAGGGCGATGCGTGAGGCAAGACCATAGCCAGAGGAGCCACCAATAATTAGAGCACGTTTTTTGCTCGTGAATTTTGGTGAACTTTTCATATAGTTAATTTGTTTTTCAACAACGGCTTTGCAGCCAATGGGATGTGGATTCTTAACCAATCCACCACGCATAATTTCGGGTTTTACAATCATGATATTTTTACAAACTAAAGTCTTAAAGTGTTGACGATGATATTAAGCAGCTCTTAGCGAGTCAAGTAGTTATACCCATCATAATCGTTTGGTGGTGGGCATATTCATCACAAAACCAAGGGAATTTGTTTAACAGGTTGCTCACTTAGCTTGACACCTAAACCAAGTAAACGAATAGGATTGCTTTGTTTGTGATATAGGTTGTCAAAAAGCAGTAAATAGAGCTTAAGTTCACTATTTTCTGCATGTCGTTCAATGCTTGTTTTATGAAATGTGTTATCGGTAACTTTAATAAAAATGCCCTCAATACATAGCGTGTGTTCAGGCTTGAGTCTTGCTAAAAGCTCTTGATGCAATTGGATTAACGCCTGAATGCATTCATCTTTTGTGGTTAGGTCGTTTTGATAGGTGTGCTCAACGCCTAATGACTTGCGGATGCGTTTGGGGTTTACTTCGCGGTGATCAATACCGCGACAATAGTCATATAGACGGATGCCAAGTTTGCCAAAATGATGCTCGAGCGCTTTGATATCAAGCCTTTGCAAATCAGAACAGGTGTTAAGTTCCATTTTTTGAAGCTTATCTTTTGTCACACTGCCAACACCAAAAAGCTTACCAACGGGTAGGTCTTGAATAAATTTATCTACATCCTGCGGGCGAATAACGTATAAGCCGTTGGGTTTATTGATGTCACTGGCAATTTTAGCTAAGAGTTTGTTTGGCGCAACACCGGCTGAGGCGGTAAGCCCTGTTTCTTTTAAAATCTGTTCTTTAATAGCTTGCGCCATTAATGTCGCACTATTGGCGTGGCTTTTAATATTTGTTACATCAATATAAGCTTCATCTAATGATAAGGGTTCAACGAGTGGGCTGATACTTTTAAAAATATCGCGAATAATATTTGAAACACGCTTATATTTATCAAAATCAGTGGCGAGTAATATTAAATCAGGACATTTTTGCAATGCGATACGTGTTGGCATGGCAGAGCGCACACCATAGCTTCGGGCAATATAATTGCAAGTGCACAGCACACCGCGCTTGACATTATTGCCACCAACAGCAAAAGGTTTATCACGAAGTGTGGGATTATCTTTTTCCTCGACTTGCGCAAAGAAATAATCCATATCGATATGAATAATTTTACGTGTGGCAAAGTCACTCATTTTTATATGCTTGTTGCTTCTTTGTTTAAGGTGAAAGTTAAAGCAAATAATAAAATTAAACTGGTGATTGAAGTTGCGAGCATTGTCAGCGCCAGTGGATAGGAAGTGTTTATTGCAAAAAGCGTTGCCACTGAACCAACCACTGAACTGCCACCTAATTCAAGCGCGCCAAACATGGCTGAAGCGGCTCCGGGATATGCGCCAAAAGGTTCAAGTGCGCCACTGGCGCCAGAGCCTGCGGTGAGCGCACAGCCAAAAGTAGCCAACATGCTCGGACCAAAGAAGCCCCAAAGGCTTAAACCAAAGAGTTGATAGACCACAATAAGTAAAACGCCTGAGGATAGTATCAATATGGATCCAAGGACAGATGTCTTTAAAACACCTAATTTATGCACAATAGCGCCAGAGATTATTGAACCAATTAAAAAGGCGCCACCCGCCATGCCAAAGAAAATGCCGATTTGTGAGCGTGGTTCACCAAGCGTTTGAATGATATAGGGTGTCATTGAAAACAGTGTGAAAAAGGCAGAAACGCCAGCGATGGCAGGCAAGGTATATGCCCAGAACGTTAGACTCTTGCAAATGCTAAAGTAACGACTAAATAGACTCAAGCTAAAAGGTTTGCGATTATTAGGGTGTGAGCTTTCTTTGACAAACAAGACGGTTAATATCAGTGTCAATGCACCAAGTCCTGTTAGAAAATAAAACACCGCATGCCATGGAAAATAAGCGGTTAATAAGACGCCAATGATGGGCCCCAAGATGGGTGAGATGGAAATCATGGCATTTAGAAAGCTATAAATCATCGCACTTTTTTTGCCGGAGAAAGCATCTCGGACAATGGCAAAGGCGCTAACGGACATACCACAAGCACCAAAGCCTTGAATAATACGAAAGGCGATAAGCCAACCGATATGGTTTGATAGTGCGCATAATAATGAGCCGATACAAAATAAGCTTACTGAAATAAAGAGTACTTTATAGCGACCAAACTGATCCGATAATGGTCCTAAAATCAATTGACCAAATCCGGTGACGAGGAAGAATAAAGATAAGGTGAGCTGCACCATTTCCTGAGAGGTGTTTAAAATGGCTTTCATCTCAGGAATAACTGGCATATACGTGTCAAGTGCTAGCGCGAAGCTAAAAACAACGGGGGCAAGTAAAAAGACCGTAATAACGGGCGAATACGGCCATTGATAGGTTTTATGTGTCATGATGTCTATTTTGTCGTTATTCTTTTGTTTTTGTGCTTGCTTGATTTTGTCGCAAACAGATAATGCAAGTCATTGTAGCTGTTCTTAAAGCAAAGTCGAGTGCTTCTAACTAAAGTGACGGACTTTTTCCTATTTCAACACCACATCACTTGAGTATACTCGCCACTGGCGTGGCTGGTGGCAGTGACTTTTATCCCGCAAAAAAGTCACCAAAAAGCTCGCCCGACACGTTTTGTTAACGCTAAGCCAACGGGTCAATCGTCCCTCGAAGGGGAAAGGTAAAAACAATATGGCTTCGACTGACGCTCAACCAACGGACGATAACGGCAGCTGGATGCGTGGCAATCGATTTGTGTCATGGATGACAGCGGTTATTTTGAATGCATACTTTGCCATTGATGAGCCAACAACGGGTTCCACATGGCACCCGTCGCACTCATGGCGATATCAGCGCCTGCATTTAGATAGTCATCAATATCTTCAGGACAAACAATACCGCCAACACCGCAAAGCACAAAATCAAAGTGATTCTCTGTGCGTATCTTATGAATGCGCTTAGTCATTTCAAGGGATAAGTCTTTAATAATACTGCCGCAAATGCCACTGTTTAAACGTCCCTCACCAGGAAGCGCTTGGGTATTATCTTTGTTTCTTGCTTGCATTGAAATGGTATTGATCGCCGCAATACTATCAACAAATGGCGCATTGGCTTTGATGATGTCATGTGCTTTAGCTTCGTCTTTGATATAGCCCATCTTGATCATAAGCGGCACGTCCTTGATTGCTTTTTTTACCGCTTTTGAGATCGTGCTTGAAAGCTCAGCATCCTGATAAATACTGCCTTCTTTAGAGACGACATTCGGACATGAGTAATTGAGTTCAATTGCTTTAGCGCCTGCTTCAACAGCCTTTTGTGCGCAAAGGATGAAGTCATTGATAAAATTGCGCTCTGGCACAGGGGTGCCAACACATGAAACGATCATCAGCTGATCAGGCGCCATACATGCATTGGCTTTGGCAATATCTTCCTGCCAAATTTCAATCGACTTGCTTGGAATACCAAAAGAATTGGTAATGGCAATTTCGTGGGGTGTTTGTGGCGCTTCATCAAACGGATAAATGCTTTGACCAATATCGTCAATGGTTAATTGCTTATGACTATCAACCATTAAGCAATTTGGTGCAGGATGTACTTTGCGTTCAACAGTGCGCACGGTTTTATAAACCGGTAGATCAAAGCCTAATTCGGCATATAGCTTGATATATTCAGCATTAATTAAGGGACCTGCGGGCACACCAATGGGTGAGTTTATTTGATAACCCCATAAATTAATTGGTTTTAATTGAATGCGTTTGGGTATAGTGAAATCACACATTGGTCCATTGTTGTAATTCTCATCATAAGATTTATGGATATCGTAAGTCGGATGTAACATAGCTGCTTCAAACTTAAGTTGATTTGCCACATGGTAGAGAAAAAATGAGGAAATGCAAAGTGATTTATTGATTAATGGCACTACCTCAAGAAGTAGTTTGTAAATATAGGCTTTGCAACGACGCTAAATCAATCATCCCTGATAAAATGGATTGCCACGCATCCATGCTCGCAATGACGGCCTCTGACTTGTCATCCTGAGCCAGGATGGCGTGAGGATCCAATGCGGAGCTGCCATGGTTGGTCATCCTCCTAGGTAGTGCCGTTAATTTATTGATGAATAATGACTCGTCCTTGTGTCATTTCTAGTAGCGCTTGATAAGTGGTATCCCATTTTGATAATGCAATACCGAAGTGCAGGGTAATGTCATTGGCAAAGATCGAATCAATCGGTGTTAATTTAAGCGTGTGTAGCACTTGTTCAATTAAGGCGGTATCTCTGTATTGGTAGGTCAATGACAGTTTTTTGGTTGGGGTAAAACTCACCAATTTGCTATTTTTAATAACCTCATTGGCAGCTTGTCCATAGGCACGCACCAAGCCACCAACACCGAGTTTGGTGCCGCCGAAAATTCGCGTCACAACAATAGCAACATTGATGAGTTTGTTACCTTGAAGATGATTAAGGATTGGCTTGCCTGCAGAACCTGAAGGCTCGCCATCATCATTAAAACGAATCTGCTGATTGTCAAAGAGATGATAAGCCCAACAGTGGTGATTGGCATTGTTATATTCTTTTGTAAGTTGCTGCAAGAAGCTGTGAAGCTCTGAAGGATCTTTTAAAGGTAATAAGTGAGCAATAAAACGAGATTTTTTAATCGGCTCAATTTCATGCTGTGATATACATTCAACGCTGTAATAATTTGCTGTCATAGTCGATATTTTGTCACTCTTAAGGTTCAATTAAGGCAAGTATGGTGTTATTAGGCGCTTTATAGTTAATAACAACCGATTGGCATAATACCAAGTTTATCCTTATACTACAGCCCATAATATACCTATGTGGTTTGTGACGGGTATATAAAGCAAAAATTTTTAAAGGGAAACAAATGAAGGCAAATAAGATCATCAAACATTTAGCTTTATCAACCATATTAATGACGAGTACAGCGATGGCAAATATAAAAACAGGTTATGGCTATGTTGAGAATGTGTATATTTTACCAAGTAAAACGCTATTAGATGCCAAGCTAGATACAGGAGCGGGTGTTTCATCGATTTCAGCGACAAATATTCACGTATACGAAAAAGAGGGTAAACAATATGTGCGCTTTGATGTCACACATGAAGCGATAGAAGAGCAGGGTAAGCGCAATAAAGATAAGGTTGAAAAAGTAGCATATGATTTGCCGTTAAAGCGTAAGATGAAGATTAAAAACCGTGCCGGTGAAGATACAAAAGATCAGTATGATGAGCGACCTGTGGTTGAAATGCCGGTTTGTTTTGATGGCAAAATCTATACGATTGAAGTTAACTTAACCGATAGAACGCATTTTGATTACCCGCTACTTTTAGGGCGAAAAGCCTTGATTCAATTGGGCGCTGTGATCGATCCGGCACAAAAATTCACGATGGATGGCAGTGCGTGTGAAGCGTTATTTGCTAAGATGGCAAAAGAGCAGCAAGAGAAAAAATTAAAAGAAGCAAAAGAAATAAAGGAGCTGCAAGAGGAAAAGCGCAGTAAAGCCAAAACAATAAATAGTGACCAAAAAAATGATGTAATGGAAGTTTCTGCTAACCAATCAAAGAACGGTAGCAGTGCGAGTGAACAGGCATCAAATGATAGCAAAGCAAATGATATGGATAAGCAATGAGCAAGGTTAATAAGCAATTTTTTACATTACTGATCATTTTGTTGGTGGCAGGTATTGGTTTTAGTCTTTATCAGCACTTTAAACTTGGGCTTTCATGGTGGCCAAATAGTGAAAATATGACGTGGAAGTTTAATGCAGAGCTGCAAATTGTGCCAGATACGACGGATTCATCACTTAAGGTGAATTTGTTGGTGCCAAACTTGGTTAAGGCTGATGTCCTAGCTGAAAGTATTAATGCGGCAGGTTTTGGTAAGATCGTTTTGCGCTCAGAAGATAAAAATAACCGTATGGCAGTACTCTCTAAAAGTGAGGTGAATCATAAGCAAACAGTGATTTATGATGTGAAGGTGGCGAGTAATGCTCAAAGTGTCGCAGCGACTGTACCTGATCTGGGAAAAGAGAAAAAGAAAATAAAAGATAGACTTGAGCCTAAGAAGTTATTGACGTTGTTAACTACGGCAAAGGGGATTGCTGAGAAGTCGGCAGACTCGCCCACATTGATTGCGCAAGCCATTAACTTCATTAATGATGATGGTAATTTATATTTCTGGCAGGAGATGACTAATGGCAAACCAAGTGCTCGTGCACGAGCTAGGTTGCTTAATTATTTATTAACTGAGCTTAATTTACCGAGCTTGATTATTCATGTGGTACCTTATGAATACAAAGATAAGCTAAATCTTAAAAACTTGCCAACGTGGATTAAGGTATACTACGGCAAAGATTGGCATACGTATGATGTTAGCACAGGTGAGTATATTGATAACCCTAATAGCAAAGCGATGACATGGTGGAGTGGCAATGGCGATTTTGTCAATGTCCAAGGCGGAACAGTTAAGCTTGTATCCTTTACCGCAGCACAACAAAGCATCCCAATGGAGCGCTATCTAGATCTTAAAAACGACACGGTAAAACAAAATATTTATGAGTTTTCTTTACTTAATTTGCCAGCGCAAACACAAGAGATTTATAAAATCATTTTAATGGTGCCTTTTGGCGTGCTGATTATTTTGCTTTTGCGGATTATTATTGGTGTGCCGACATTAGGGACGTTTATGCCAGTGTTGATTGCCTTAGCTTTTAAGGATACTAGTTTGATCTGGGGGATTGTCTTATTTTCATTGGTGGTGATTTTAGGGTTAAGCTTTAGAGCTTATTTTGAGAAATTGCAATTATTGGTCGTGCCACGGCTTGGAATGTTGCTGTGTGTTGTTGTCCTTATTATGGCGTTTATCAGTATTGCAATGCATAAGATGGAGCTATCTCAAGGTTTATCGATCACCTTATTCCCGATGGTCATTTTAACCATGTCGATAGAACGTTTATCGATTGTGTGGGAAGAGCGTGGCGGTACTGAAGCAATTAAGATTGCCATTGGCAGTCTATTTGCGGCAACCATCTGTTATATCTTTATTTTTAACACTTATTTAGAGTATTGGTTTTTCACCTTTCCTGGATTGCTGTTAGTCGTGATGGCTGTAATGTTATTGATTGGACGTTATCGTGGATACCGTTTGACTGAGCTTTATCGTTTTGAAGCATTGGCACAGAAAATTAATGATCAGCAACAAGGAAAAACAGACAAAGGTGACCAGTAAATGTGGTGGATTAGTAAATGGCGTGCACTAAAACAGGCGGGCGTATTAGGGATTAATAATCGCAATGTTGGCTATATCCAGGCATATAATGATCGCAAATACTACCCGCTAGTTGATGATAAACTCAAGAGCAAATCCTTGGCAGTGGAGCATGGCATTGACGTACCTGAGCTTTATGGTGTGATTGGTTCAGAGCATGATAATAAAAATCTACAATCGATCTTAGGGGATCGTCATCAGTTTGTGATAAAGCCCGCGCAAGGTGCCGGTGGTGAGGGCATTCTTGTCATTACGCACTTTATTAATAATCGCTACCGCTTGGCAAATGGTAAACTGATGACACTGGATCAGCTGCGCTATCATACATCAACCACACTAAGTGGTGCTTATTCACTTGGTGGTCGCCCTGATAAAGCGATGATTGAATATTTGATTCAATTTGATCCAACTTTTGCCAAAGTTGCCTATCAAGGGGTGCCAGATATTCGTATTATTTTGATTAAAGGCTTTCCAGTGATGGCGATGGTGCGTTTACCGACACAGCAATCCAATGGCAAAGCAAACCTGCATCAAGGGGCAATTGGTGCTGGCGTTGATCTGAAAACTGGTTTGACATTGCATGGGGTGTGGCATAATGAGATTATCACACATCACCCAGATACCTTGCATGAGATTGAAGGGATTACTGTGCCGCATTGGCAAAAATGTTTATAGATCGCCAGTGCCAGTTATGATATGACAAACTTGGGTTACTTAGGAGTGGATTTAGTATTGGATAAAGATCACGGACCACTGATGCTTGAGCTTAATGCCCGTCCTGGTCTTAATATCCAAATCGCGAACCAAGTTGGTTTGGCAAAGCGCCATGCACTGATTAAGCCTGTACTCAATGAGTCAATGACTAAAGAAGAGCGCATTGAGTATATTTTAGATCGATTATAATTTGGTGATAATAAAAGCTCATAGTTTATTAGACATAATAAAAGCAGTGGCTATAATCAAATTAGCTTATGACTTAACACATTCCATGACAAGTGAGCCTATGAACAATATGAATGAGAACAATAGAAACAACAAACCGCAATGCGCAAAGATCATTGAAATCTCAAAATGGATGATGGCTTTGTCCGTATCGCTGATGAGTTTCAATCAACTGTCTTATGCAGCAGATAAGGAACAAGTGGTTAAGCCTACGGCAGTTAATGTTGGTGAGGTTAAGAAGATCAATGTGCCAGAGACAATTACAGCAGTTGGTAATATTTACGCATTAAAACAAGTTGATTTAAGTTTTGACAATAGTGGTAAGTTAAAAGAGAAATATTTCAAAAATGGTGACCGAGTACTAAAAGGTGAAACGGTTGCCGCTTTAGATGATCAGCAAGATATGGCAACATTAAGCTCATTACAAGCAAAGCTAGATTTAGCTAAGCAAACTTATTCACGAGTCAAGTTATTAGAGCAATCAGGTGCAATTTCCAAAGAAGATATTGACCAGAAATATGCCGATTTGCAACAAGCGCAAGCCGATGTTGATCAACAAAAAACAGTGGTGGCGCATGATAAATTGCAGGCACCATTTACCGGTGTGCTTGGGATTTATAAATTTGATGTTGGTGCGTATGTGGCAGCCGGTACTGCTGTTGTGCAGTTGACACAGGAAAACCCACTAAAGATACGTTTTGCAATTCCTGCAGATCTTAAGCCAAAAGTGGCGATTGGTAATGAGGTTGAACTTTCGACAGAAACCTATCCAAAGAAAACATTCAAAGGTGTCGTCAATTATATCTCGCCAACCGTAGATAGTAAAAGTGGCACGCTTGAGATTGAAGCGGAGGTCAATAATGATGATTATTTATTATCTCCCGGGATGTTTATGTCGGTTTCACAAATTCTAAAGGATAAGCAGGCTATTTTGGCATTACCAGATATGGCGATTCAGACTAACCAACAAGGATCATTTGTCTATGTAGTAAGACCTGACAATACGGTTAAAGTGGTGCAAATAGATATCGGTATGGTGCGCAGTGGTTGGACTCAAGTTACCAAAGGTCTAAAAGAAGGTCAAAAAGTGGTGACGATTGGTGGGTTTAAGCTCACTGATGGCGCTAAAATTAGCATTTCTGACTTGCCACCACCAGAGTTTGACAAGTTACAAAAAGAATTGAATATCGATGTTGACCCAAAGAGTGGCTTTCGGATTAATGATCAGTCAGAAACCCATAGTAATAATGGAAGTAAGTAACGCATGAAGCTTTCTAAGGTATGTATTGAAAGACCGGTTTTTGCGGTTGTTTTAAGTTTGATGATTATCGTCTTAGGTATCGTTGGCTTTAGCTATCTTGAGATTCGTTATTTTCCTAAGATTCAACAGAAAATTGCGCAAGTCTCGATTTCATACTCAGGTGCTTCACCAACATTGATGAAGAATGATGTCACGGTACCCGTTGAGGATGCGCTGTATAATATCGATGGTTTGATCAAAATGACTTCATCCAGCTCCTATGGTAGTAGTAAAATTAACTTAACCTTTGCCGATGATGCTGATATGACCAATGTCATGGGGCAGGTGCGTGACAATATTTCAAGTATCATCTCGCAAAAGTTGCCAGCCGATATTAATGCACCCAGTGTGACTCAAGGAGGTGTTGAGCGTCCTGTGGTTAACTTAGGCGTATTAGATAAAAACCTAACGTCAGCACAGATACGTGATTATGTGCAAAAGAATATTGTTCCGATCTTTCAATCAATCCCTGGAATGGGGGCTGTGTGGGTGTATGGTGCCAGTGATTACGCGATGCGTATTTGGCTTAATCCACAAAAAATGGCAGCACTTGGTATTACCGTTTCTGATGTGCAAAGTACTTTAAATAGTAACAATATCAGCTTTTCAGGTGGTAGCATTCGCGGAAAGTATCGCAATTTCTCCATTAGTTCAGATACGGATTTAACCACTGTCAATCAATTTAAAAATCTCGTTGTTAAAGACGGTGGTAGTGCACCGGTTTACTTAAAAAATATTGCTGAAGTTGATTTGGGAAATGCCAGTTTAAGTGACTCGCCAATGCTGATTAATGGGCAAAATGCCATTAGTGTGCAGCTCAGACCAACAGACAATGCCAATCCAATTACGGTGGCAAATCTTGCCAAAGAAGAGCTCAAACGGGTTGCCAAGCAGCTACCTAAAGGCATGGAAGTCAAAGTGGTTTATGATCAATCAACCTTTTTACAAAAATCAATTGTTGATGGTTATGACACCTTGCTTGAAGCAATTATTTTGGTGATGTTGGTGGTGTTTATATTCTTAGGAAGTGTCCGTGCTGCTTTGATTCCCATCTTAACAATACCAGTGTGTGTCATCGGTGCCTTTGGGGTGATGCTGCTGTGTGGGTTTAGTATTAACGTTGTCACACTTTTAGCGATTATTTTAGCGATTGGTTTGGTGGTTGATGATGCGATAGTTGTGCTTGAGAATGTTCACAGACATATTGAAATGGGCAGAAAGCCTTTTGATGCAGCGGTACAAGGCTCAGCGGAGATTGGGTTTTCAGTGATTGCAATGACGTTAACATTGGCGGCAGTTTATGCGCCGATTGGGTTTTTATCTGGCTTTAGTGCGACTATCTTTAGAGAGTTTGCCTTTACCTTAGCAGGGTCGGTTTTAATTTCAGGTTTTGTTGCCTTGACCTTGTCACCGATGATGTGCGCCTATATTTTGAAATCACGTGAAAAAGAAACCAAAATAGAAGTTTGGCTAGAGCGCATTTTCGATAAACTAAATGCAGCTTATGCCAAAGTATTAAACTTCGTGTTAAAGGCAAAATACTGGGTAGTGGCATTACTGGTTGCTTTGGGTGTTTTGTGTTTTATGTTGTTTAAAGTTGTACCTCAGTCATTTATTCCAAAAGAGGATATTGGGTATTTTGAAGCAAGTATTACCTCACCGCCGAGTGCTGCACTTGATTATACTAACTATTATATGAACATGTTAAGCCAGCATGTTTACGATAATAACCCCTATATTTTAAATAATGCCGAATATGTATTTTCGGGTAATGCGAATAACTTTGTCACAATGCAGCCTTGGGGTGATAAGCGTAAAGTCCCTACCCAGACAGTTATTGATAAACTCTTACCTGAAGCGCAGCAAATTCCAGGCATTAAAGTCAGCATGAGTGTTCCTGATCCTGTGAGCTTTGGACCAGATGCTGATGGCTCCGATGTGATTATTTATTTACATAATGTCGGTCCAATTGATCATTTGGTTAAAGCGGCAGATAGCCTAACCAAGAAACTCATGAATTATCCAGGACTTAATAATGTTAACAATGGTTTGAAGTTTGATAATGTTGTTTATAACGTTAAGTTTCAACGGGGGCTTGCTGCAAATGTTGGTGTTGACTCACAAAATATCGCCGATACATTTAGTATTTTGATGAGTGGTAAGCATATTACCGATGTCAAAACCGATGAGAAAAGCTATCAAGTCAAGGTGCAAATGAATCTTAAAGATTTATCAAGCTTTGGTAGTTTAAGTAAGATCTATGTGCCAAGTGATTCAGGCTTAATGGTGCCATTATCGAATCTTATTAAGGTAACACCGGATGTCAGACAAAGTAGTCTCTTTAGATATAATCGCGTTAACACGGCACAAATTAGCGCGAATATTTCAAGCGGCTATAGCATGAGCGAGGTCTATAACGAGATTAATAAACTGGCAAATCAAACAAAATTAGATGGCGCTGGCGTTGATTTTGGTGGACGCATGGCTGCATTTATATCCTCGAGTGGCACGATGTTTGGTTTATTTGCTTTGGCATTGATTTTTATTTATCTGGTGCTTGCTGCTCAGTTTGAGAGTTTTGTTGACCCGTTTATTATTTTGCTTACCGTTCCTTTATCTACGGTCGGTGCTTTGATCACGATGTTGATCACAGGAGGGGATTTGAACTTATTTACCAATATAGGTTTGATTACACTCGTTGGTCTCATTAGTAAGCACGGTATTTTGATCACGCAATTTGCCAATGAAAACTTTAAAGAAGGTGTTTCTTTAGTTGATGCGGTTAAAACCGGTGCAATAACACGTTTGCGCCCGATCTTGATGACAACCTCGGCAATGGTTTTGGGCTCGATTCCTTTGGCACTGGCGATGGGTCCTGGAAATGTTGCGAATAATATGATTGGTTGGGTGATTGTCGGTGGGCTTTGTTTTGGTACGATATTCTCGTTACTGATCGTGCCTGTGGCTTATGTGATCTTGTCACCTTTAGATCATAAGAAAAAGAAAATACTCAAAGCAAATAAGGCGCAATTATTACAAAGTTAATTTGAATATGTAAACGATGGAATGTCTCTACTTATCAGGGATTGAGGATTAAACCCTACATGAATGATTTCGTATGTTGACATAAATTCAGTAGCAAATAAGATACTTTTTGGACTATGTTGAATAGTTGGTATATTGACAGCAGGAGGAAATATGGGGCAAACACGCAAAGATTTTACATCCGTTTGGATATTTATTTTGGCAGCGGTGGGATCTGCAGCTGGACTTGGCAATTTATGGCGCTTTCCTTATTTGGCGTATGAGCATGGCGGGGCTGCGTTTTTTATGGCATATATCATTTGTTTACTATGCATTGGTTTGCCGCTATTAATCCTTGAAGTCGGTTTGGGCAAAGTATCAAAAAAAGGCGCACCCGAATCATTGGCTCTCATTGGTCATGCCAAGCGCTTTAAAATCATTGGTTGGCTTGCAGTTCTTGCGGCCTTTGGCGTGTTGACTTATTACATTGTGATTACCTCATGGGTGCTTAATTTTGCGGTTGATTCATTTAAAATGCCGTGGCAAACGGGCAGTGAAAGTTATTTCTTTAATCAATTCTTAGGATTAAGTGCAGGCATTGATAGCTTTGGCACGCCTAAATTGGCAATTGTGCTAGGTGTTGTTGCTATTTTGTTGTTGACGTATATTTCATTATATAGAGGCACCAGTGGCTTGGCGTTTGTTGCGAAATGGATCACACCTATTCCCTTTATATTACTGATTATTTTATTGGTTAACTCAGTCTCTTTATCGGGAAGTCTTAGCGGCTTACACGCGCTATTTGTGCCAATATGGTCATCCCTTTTAGAAACCAAAATCTGGTTTGCTGCGGCAGCACAGGTGATTTTCTCCATCTCTTTGGCAACTGGGGTTATGTTTGCTTATGGTGCCTTGTTGGGCAAGGATGTTAAAATTGGGCGCACATGTACGATTGTGGTGATTGGTGATACGTTAGCATCGATTATCTGCAGTATGATTGTCTTTTCAGTGCTTGGGCATGTAGCGCACATTGATGGCAAGAGTATTCATGATGTGGTCTCAGGTGGTATTGGTCTAGCATTTGTGGTAATCCCACATGCATTGACTTTGTTACCTGCAGCGCAGGAATTTTTCTCATTTATATTTTATGCATCTGTTTTCTTTTTGGCATTTACCTCGATCGTATCCTTATTTGAAGCGGTCTTGGCAGCTTTGATGGATAGTAAGATCAAACTTAAGCGCGCCAGTATTTTGTTTGTTATTTGTGTGGCTTTACTTATTTGTAATTTGTTTTATACCATGGGCAATGGCTTGTATTTGCTGGATGTGGTGGATCATTTTATCAATGGTTATTTAATGCTTGTGGTGATGGTTGCCGAAGCGCTTGTTATTGCGTGGCTTTATGATATTAACAAGCTCACGCGAGAGCTTTTCCCTAACCACAATCCCAATATGTTACATGTTATTTTCAAGGCACTAACCGCTTATATTATTCCGATCGTATTAAGTGTACTGTTTATCAAGCAGGTATATGCCGACATCTCAGGTGGTTATGGCGGTTATCCGAACAGTTATTTATGGGGAATAGGGGCTTTGATTTTAATATTGAGTGCTGTGGTTGCTCAGCGCTTAAGTCGCAAGTTTTAAAGCTAATAATTGCAAAACACAGGGTAACTTGTCAGCAGTATAATTAATAACAAATAAAAGAAGAGAAGAGTATGCACAATAAAGATTTAACGAGATTCGGTCGTTGGAATTTATATCAAGTTGAGGTGATTGAACGATTTTCATGGTCAGCATTATCAGGAATTTTAGTAGCTTATCTAATGGCTGTGTTTGGGGTGGACAATAAATATGCCTACTTACTTTATGCCGGCACAAGTGGTATGACATATGCCATCATGGTGCTAGGAGGATATTTAGCAGATAGTTTTGGCGCTAAGCGAATGGTGTATATTGGTCTATTTACGAAAGGAATAGGTTTTTTAATTTTGGCATTATCAACGCATTTAAGTATGGCAATTTTTGCGTTATCAGTCATAGCTGTAGGCATAGGTCTTTTTAAAGCAGCACCCTCAGCATTATTGGCACAAGTAACTAAATTAGGTGAAGAGTCGAAGAATTTTACAGCGCTTTATATGTCGATAAATATAGGTTCTGTTATAGCTAAACTCACATTGATGCTCGTTGCTTTTGCATTTATTGACTATGTATCACTTTTTTGGATTAGCACCATCTCAAGCTTTTTGGTGATTATAACTTTTTATTTAATGCGCCATACATTAAAGGATGTTTCTACAACCGGAGGTGCTAAGAAATTTGATAAAAACCAAATGAAGTATATTGCAGTCATCATTCCTGTACTTAGCATTATCGTCTCAATGATTCTGTCATTTAAAACATTGCTTACAATAATCACAGTAGTGGTTGCGGTTATTGCGATGCTTTATTTGTTTAAACTTGCATTAAAAACACCGAGCGTTTGGGCAGTTATTGCCTTGATGTTTATTATTGCGCCATTTAACATCGTTTACGTTCAGTTATATACGAGCTTTTTAAGTGAAGCAAAAGCAAATGTAGGTGAAGTGTTAGGGCAACTTATGCTTGTGTTAAACCCGTTGACAATAGTGGTTTTTGGCTCAATATTTTTGGGTGTATATAAGCGTTTTGCAATACATGATTTTTATAAAATGGCAATTGGTACACTATTGATAGCATTATCATGTGGCATTATCTCTAATTGGAATGGTGGTACAGGTTTGGTGCTAACTTATATTGTGAATGCTATTGGAGAGCTTCTCGTTAGTGCGATTGGGCTTGGTGTTGTAGCAAGGTATATGCCAAAGTCAAAAGTAGGTATTGGTACAGGTATATTCTTCTTAATGCTAGCAGTGTGGAATGTGGCAGGCGGTTATATTGCGTCAATGACAGTTGATTATAGCACTCAAACAGTAGCCGCTTTGATTAGCAGTGTAGCGATCGTGGTGGCAGTTATTATTGCGGTTGGAACTTATATTTGGAGTAAAAAAGATAAAAAATTAGCTTAGGAAATTATGGTATTAAGCACTTTTAACAAAATGGTCATTTTTAAAAGCAACACAATACTGAAGTGTGCTTTGTGCTAAAACATCTTTCTTTAATTTGTTATAGCACTGGTTGTTTGGCGCAGTGACACTTTGCAAATGCAGCTTAGCGTTAGCATTATTGTGATTGTTTTCAACAATGGAGCTGTCAAACATCGCATTAGGATACCAAACCTTTAAACCAGTATCTTTGCCAAACCAATCGGTCATCTGATCACCCACTGACATAAGCCAGTAGACATGACGTTGGTCACTTAGTGCGCGACGCAAAACATCCTTGTAAGCAACGCGTTCATTGGTGTTGTTTGTGCAAGCATTGGCAGGCACTGATCCTGATAAAAAGACATATTGATCAAGTGTTTTATCAGATAAATGTAAGTGCTTTTTAAGCCAGCTTCTGGTCGCCGATGATTCATTATGATTGCAAGATCTTGCGGTGATAAAGTAGCAGGCAATGCCATCTTTGAAACAGTTTTGTTCAATAAATTCAGCAGTGGCAGGATCATTAATGCCTGACTTAGTGAAGTAATCATCATCAAATGACGTTAACTCAATGGTGTTATCGATATCAAACATAATTGCTGGTGTTTTACCTTTAGCTTCAATCGCATGGATAAAGCCAATTTTCTTGAAGTTAGCAATAAGATTGGTTAAATCACTCATCATTGCGTTTGCATCCTTGGCAAATTGCGAGTCTTTGGCAAAGTCATTATAGTCTTTAGTGCCCATATAGCGTTTCGTGTCAGAATTATCAGCTATTTGATCTATCGCTGCTTTGGCATTGGTAGGCAAGCTAAACGGTTTACCATATTTGGCGTTAAATGCCATTGTCAGTGAAGTGACTTCACTATACAGTTTCAATGAATCAACCGTTGCAGGTTTTGCTGCAGGTGCTTGTGCTAAAGAACTCTGGCAAGCCATAGCAAAAAATGCAGTAGTTAAGAGTTTTCTGTATTGTCTAAATTGTTTCATGCTATTGATCCTTAAGCATTGTTGGGTTGTGAAATTATTGTTTAAGCACATAACCGTTGAGCTTGATGCTAATAAAACAGTTGTCATTGGGAAATAGAGATTATGTGTCTTTATTTCCATATCATCTTGCGATTAAAAGCAAATAAATTTTAAAAGGGAGATTAAGCAGTAATTGTTACAGAAATATTAAAGAAAGACTTTGTATCGTTGATCTTAGGTTTTTTAGTCAAAATTGTGTAAAGCAATCTTGGTGCGTTGTGCTAAAATGCGGCTCTAAATTTTTGATTTTTTAGTTTTTTAATATCAGTATCCATTGTAAATGCTTTGTGATGGGTATAACAAATAATAGGGTTTAGGTAATGTCGCAAATACATGAACAACAAAAACAGCAAGAAATTCAAGATAAGCAAGAAATGCAAGAAATGCAAAAAAATTATGATCCTAAAACATTAGAGCAGCAGTGCTATGACAAGTGGGAGAAAAAAGGTTTATTCAAATGTGGGCAAACCAATGCTGCACCTTATACGATTATGCTGCCACCGCCTAATGTCACCGGCACGTTACATATGGGGCATGGTTTCCAGCAGACTTTGATGGATTTGTTAACACGTTATCATCGGATGATGGGTGATGATACGCTATGGCAATCAGGTACTGATCACGCCGGTATTGCGACACAAATGGTGGTTGAGCGCAATTTAAATGCTCAAGGCTTAACGCGTCATGATCTAGGGCGCGAGAAATTTATCGAAAAAATATGGCAATGGAAAGAATACTCAGGTGGCTCAATTGCTAAACAAATGCGCCGCTTGGGTACATCTGCTGATTGGTCACGTGAGCGTTTTACGATGGATGAAGGCTTATCACAAGCCGTACAAACTTGCTTTATTAAGCTGTATGAAGATGGTTTGATTTATCGAGGTGAGCGTCTGGTGAATTGGGATCCGGTGCTGTTAACCGCAGTTTCTGATCTAGAGGTGGTACAAGAAGAAGAAAAAGGTTCATTATGGCATTTTGCCTACCCATTAGCAGAGGGTGGCACTATTGAGATTGCGACAACACGTCCTGAGACGATGTTAGGTGATGTTGCTGTGGCAGTGAATCCAAATGATGAGCGCTATCAGCATTTGATTGGTAAGATGATTAAACTGCCATTAACCGAGCGTGAGATTCCTGTTATCGCGGATGATTATGTTGATATTGCTTTTGGTACGGGCTGTGTCAAGATCACCCCGGCACATGATTTTAATGATCACGAGATTGGTAAGCGTCATCAATTACCAATGATCAATATTCTAACAGCAGAAGGTAAGATCAATGATAATGCACCAAAAGCTTATCGAGGTTTAGATCGCTTTGATGCGCGCAAACAGATTGTTGCTGATATGGAAGTGCGAGGTTTGCTCGTCAAGGTTGAACCACATACCTTGAAAGTACCACGTGGTGATCGCACCGGTGTTATCCTTGAACCGTATTTGACCAAACAGTGGTTTGTTAAAGCCAGTGAGTTAGGTAAGCCTGCTTTAGAGGCGGTTGAAAATGGTGATATTCGCTTTGTGCCTGATAACTGGAAAAATACCTATTACTCATGGATGCGTGATTTGCAGGATTGGTGTATTTCGCGTCAGTTATGGTGGGGGCATAGAATTCCTGCTTGGTATGATGAGCAGGGTAATGTCTATGTCGGTGAGTCGGAAGTCGATGTTCGCATTAAATATGGCTTATCGTCAGAGCTTAGATTGTATCAAGATGACGATGTCTTTGATACGTGGTTCTCATCCGCATTATGGCCGTTTTCTACGTTAGGCTGGCCGAACAATACTGCTGAGCTTAAAAAATATTATCCAACGAGTGTGTTGGTTACAGGCTTTGATATTATCTTTTTCTGGGTGGCACGAATGGTGATGTTTGGGCTTTATTTTATGGATGAAATCCCCTTTAAAGATATTTATATCACAGGGCTCATTCGTGATGCTGAAGGACAGAAGATGTCGAAATCAAAAGGCAATGTACTTGATCCTGTGGATTTGATCGATGGTATTTCGTTGGAAAATTTGGTGGTTAAAAGAACGCAAGGTTTGATGCAACCACAGATGAAAGCTAAGATTGAGAAGCAAACGCGTAAACATTTCCCAGAGGGTATTGAAGCTTATGGTACTGATGCGTTGCGTTTTACTTTTACCGCTCTAGCATCGACTTCGCGCGATATCTGCTTTGATGTCTCGCGAATGGAAGGGTATCGCAATTTCTGCAATAAACTATGGAATGCTTCACGCTTTGTTATGATGAATCTAGAAGGTTATGATTCGTCATATAATCAGTATGAAATGGGTGTGGCAGAAGAATGGATTTGGCATGAGCTGAATAAAACAGTTGCTGAAGTGCATAAGCATATTGCCAATTATCGCTTTGATTTACTGGCACAAGCGATTTATGAGTTTGTTTGGAATCAATACTGCGATTGGTATCTTGAGCTTGCCAAAGCCACACTCAATGATCAAACGATCAGTGCCGCGCGCAGACATGCCGTGCAATATACTTTAATCACCGTACTTGATAAGATCTTACGTTTGGCGCATCCGATTATTCCATTTATTACTGAAGAAATATTTAATCAAGTTAAAGTATTCACCGAGGAAGATGCAACATCGATTATGGTCAGTAGCTTCCCGCTATTTGATGAAGCGCTTATCAATGAGAGAGCGGCTCACGAGACAGAATGGCTTAAGCGCGTTATCGTTGCCATACGCACCGTGCGTGCTGAGATGAACATCAAGCCGAGTTTGAGCATTCCGCTTTTTATCAAAAATGCATCAAAAGACGAATTAGATAAACTCACTGCAACAAAATCCCTTATTCAGTCGATGGCAAAAATCTCAAATATTACGCTGAGTGATGAGGTGCCAATGTCAGCAACAAATCTTGTTGATACACTGGAGTTACATATTCCATTAGCAGGACTCATAGATGTCTCAGCCGAACAAGCGCGTTTGAAAAAAGAGCAAGAGAAACTTGATAAGGAAATCGCGCGCTTAATGGCAAAGCTTGGCAATGAAAAGTTTGTTGCTAATGCGCCAGAGGATGTCGTAGCCAAGGAAAAGGAAAAGCTTGCTGAATATCAAACAACGCAAAGCAAATTGATTGAGCAATTTGAAAAATTAAAGGCGTTAAAAAAGTAATATAACTCGTAACTCTTGGATAGGTAAGCCACTGGTTTGACCAGTGAGACTTTCAAGGCTTTGCCTTTAGATTTAGTTTGGGATGCTGTCATAATATACCTGTGGGCTTGGCGTTCACACAGGAGAAATAAAAATTATGACAGCATCAGCTTATATGAAAGTCTAAGTCATTCGAAATGGGACTGCAAATATCATGTGGTATTTGTTCCAAAATACAGGAAGAAAGTGCTTTACGGTAAGATTCGCAATTACCTTGGTCCGCTATTCCATGAGTTGTCGAATCAAAGAGGTAGTAAAATACTGGAGGGGCATATGGTTCAAGACCATGTGCACATGCTAATAAAAATACCACCAAAATACTCAGTTGGGGAAGTAATTGGGTATATCAGGGGTAAAAGTGCAATTGCTGCAGTTGCACGTCAATTTGGATGAAGGCAGCGTAATTTCAATGGTGAGCGATTCTGGGCAAGAGGCTATGCTGTTTCGACAGTAGGCTTTGAAGAGGTTCAGATACGTGAGTACATTAAGAACCAAGAGCAGATTGACGGACGAGGTTCAGATGAACCTGGTAAGTTTTAAGTCTTGGAATAACGTTTAATCTGGCAGCCCTTGGGGCTGCTAAAAACCGCCAAGCCTCCCGTTCCACGGGAGCGGTATGACTCTCTTCAATCAACTTCCAGATGCAAAACCAGATGACCGATAGCTTGTAATAAGGAGATGTATTCCGTTTTATTTTGATACATGTAGTGCATTTATGTCTGGTTAAAAATCTTCGATCATGCGCCTACCAATCAGTAGATTATAGTAACAAAACCAAAATATTATCAATTTTAAGATAGAGTATAAAATGATTAAAAATATAAGTAATGTGAGCAAGTTAGGCTGGAAAATTATTGATACCATTGCGGATGTCTTTAATGGAAAAATTCCACAGTTCAATTAACAAGCTGCTAGGTAGTTACAATTAAATTTAATTTTAGGGGATTAAAGTTTGTTGAGGAAATTAAAAGATTATAATTTATTGTCGCTGGTATTTTTTTTATTAGCTCACTGTTTAGTCTGGACTGTAATTACTACTATTAGCAGGAACACACCTAATGGAGATACAATAGAAGCATTTAATTGGGCTAGTAATCTTGATTTTGGCTATGACAAGAATCCATATATGCCAGGAGTTGTGGCGTATATAGGTAAAGTTATTTCTAATTATGCACATAATTCGTGGGGATATTATCTTTTACAGCAAGTCATTATTTGTTTTGGTTTTCTTGGGGTTTATGCTCTAGCTGTAAAGGTAGTTCATAGAGAGAAAGCAGTCATTTCTGTACTTTTATTAGAGGGCTGCCTCTACTTCAATGTATATGCACAGACTAATAATGATAATTATATACTTATAGGTTTAATTCCCTGGTGTGTCTACTATTTTTATAAGATTTGTCATCAGGAGATTAAATATAACAATTTTGTAATTTTTGGATTACTCAGTGGTTTAGCTATGATGACAAAGTATAGTTATTTAATTTTTCTGGTTTGTTTTCTAATTTATGTGCTTATTCAAAAAGCTATATACCATAGATTATGGCAACACAAGCTCTGTATTTTTGCAGGGTTATTCAGTTTTTGTTTGGTTATAGTGCCACACATCGTGTGGCTAATAAATAATCAATTTATCACGATAAATTATTTGCTCTATAGGTCATCATACCCTAATCAATCCACCTTTATAAATAGACATATTTTAGAACCTATCAATTTTATTTGGATGACAATATGTAATCTAACTATTGTCTTTACAATGTTTATTGGACTTAGAGCAAAAAAATCAAGGCATATTTTGGCTATTCAACATCAAACTTTCTTAGTATGTGTAGGCATATTGCCAATAATAATAGTTTTTGCTTATTATTTTATTTCAGGTAGTCAGGTGTATTGGGAATGGGGAGTTCCTTTTGTTATATATATTGGTTTAATTATGGTATGTTATTTTGATACAAAATATAATATCTTAAGATTATTAGTCTATGCAATCGTACTGATGTTTTTTGGGGGTAGTCTAAATCTGTTGATCAATAAGGTTATAAAACCTGGTGGAAGCGCTGATTTCCCTGCGGAGAAAATTGCAAGTTATACATATAGTTTATGGAGGGAAAATATTAATACTCCTTTAAAATATATTGGTGGAAGTCGCTATCTGGCTGGGTATATTGCTTACTATATGCCTCAGCATCCAAAAGTTTTTAATGAATGGAATAGTTTATATTCAGGTGGAATTAGTGATTGTGATATTCAAAAATATGGAGCTCTTTTTGTTCAAAATGGTCAATATGGTACTTTGGTTAAGGGATTGCCTGAAGAATATTTTGACTCAAGTAGATTTGCACCAAGCTTATATAGGAGGTTTCCTAATCTTAAATTATTAGGCAGTAAAAGCTTCATGTATCTTTCTGACTCAAAGGAAAAAACAACTGTTTTATTTGGGATTGTTCCCCCAGATCCATTTATTAAATGTCGTTAAATTTTTAAAAATTAAAAACCTCTTGAAAAAAAATTTCCTATCCTCACTTTCTAGGCATTGAATTTTTAAAGCCCCATGATTGTTTATACCCATCGTAAATCGTTTTACGGTTTTTAGTGTTGAAGAAATAAGGATAAAGGATATATGAAAGCAGAAAAGTTTACCCATAAGTTACAAGAGGCGCTTACTGAAGCGCAGAGTTTAGCCATTAGCAAGAGTCACACGATGCTAGAGCCTATTCATGTGCTAAAAGCATTGTTGGATCAAGAAGGTGGCATGATTGCATCTATTATCACCCAAGCAGGTGGTAATTTATCAAATCTCAATAGTGAATTAAGTAATGCCTTAAATGCGTTAGCTACCAGTAGTGCAGCAAGTCAAATCAGTGCGTCAAATAACTTGATTAAAATACTGCAACAGATGGAAAAACTTGCCAGTGAAAAGCAGGATGAATTTATTTCAAGTGATTTGTTTTTAATCGCAGGGTTTGTCGATGGTGCGATTAGTAAAATATTTAAAGCGGCGGGTTTATCAAAAGAAAACCTAACTCAAGCGGTGGATAAAGTCAGAGGTGGTTCACGCGTTGAGAGTCAAAATGCTGAAGATATGCAAGGTGCGTTAAAGAAATATACGATTGATCTAACTGAAAGGGCGCGACAAGGTAAGATTGATCCGGTGATAGGGCGCGATGATGAAATTAGACGCACGATCCAAGTATTGCAACGTCGCACTAAAAACAATCCCGTATTAATTGGTCGCCCAGGCGTTGGTAAAACCGCCATTGTTGAAGGCTTAGCGCAGCGCATCGTTAACAATGAGGTGCCTGAAGGTATTCGCAATAAACGTATTTTATCTTTGGATCTGGGGGCGTTATTGGCAGGAGCCAAGTTCCGCGGCGATTTTGAAGAGCGTTTAAAATCAGTACTTAAAGAGCTAGCCAAACAAGAAGGTAGTGTGATTTTGTTTATCGATGAGTTGCATACTATGGTTGGCGCAGGTAAAGCTGAAGGTTCGATGGATGCCGGTAATATGTTGAAACCCGCCTTGGCGCGTGGTGAGTTAAGATGCGTGGGGGCAACGACATTAGATGAATATCGCGAGAATGTTGAAAAAGATCCTGCACTAGAGCGCAGATTCCAAAAAGTATTGGTTGATGAACCAACGGTTGAAGATACCATTGCGATTTTGCGCGGGTTAAAAGAGCGTTATGAAGTGCATCATGGCGTTGATATTACCGATCCGGCAATTGTCGCTGCAGCGACTTTATCACATCGCTATATTACTGATAGGCAATTGCCTGATAAAGCCATTGATCTAATGGATGAAGCAGCAAGTCAAATCCGTATGGAGATTGATTCACGTCCTGAGGAAATGGAGAAGTTATATCGCCGGATTATTCAATTGAAAATGCAGCGTGAGCAATTGAAAAAAGAAAAAGATGATGCCACCAAGAAGCGCTTGGATGTTTTAGAAGATGAGATTAACGCTTTAGAAAAAGAATACTCAGGCTTTGAAGAAATTTGGAAGTCAGAAAAGGCGCAAATGCAAGGTTCACAAAAGCTAAAAGAGCAGTTGGACCAGGCTAAAATTGATCTAGATGCTGCTAAGCGAACTGGTGATTTATCAAAAATGGCAGAGTTGCAATATGGGCTTATTCCGCAGTTAGAAGAGCAGATTAAAGCATTGGCTAGCGCTGATCCAATCAAAACAAAACTCGTGCGTACACAAGTGACTGAGAATGAGATTGCTGAAGTGGTTTCTAAATCAACTGGGATTCCCGTCAATAAAATGATGGAAGGTGAGCGTGAGAAGCTACTACATATGGAAGACTTCTTAGGCAAACGTGTGATTGGTCAAAAAGAAGCGATTACCGCCGTGTCAAATGCCGTTCGTCGCGCGCGCTCTGGATTATCTGATCCGAATCGTCCAACAGGATCATTTTTATTCTTGGGTCCAACGGGTGTTGGTAAGACTGAGCTGACCAAGGCATTAGCAGAGTTTATGTTTGATAGTGAAGATGCGATGCTTAGGATTGATATGTCAGAGTATATGGAGAAGCACTCAGTGGCTCGCTTGATTGGTGCGCCTCCAGGCTATGTTGGCTATGAACAAGGTGGCTACTTAACTGAGCATGTAAGACGCAAACCTTATTCGGTCATTTTGCTTGATGAAGTTGAAAAAGCACATCCAGATGTTTTTAATATTCTATTGCAAATCTTAGATGATGGACGCTTGACTGATAGCCAAGGGCGTACGGTTGATTTTAAAAATACTGTGCTCATTATGACTTCAAACTTAGGCTCGCAGTTAATCCAAGAAAAGCTGCATAGTGAGGGTTATGACCAAGTCAAAGAACAAGTGCTTCAAGTTGTATTGCAACACTTTAGACCTGAGTTTATCAATCGTATTGATGAAACCGTTGTCTTTGAGCCATTAGATAAAGAGATGATTAAACAAATCGCTGAAATTCAAATCAATCGTGTGCGCAAGCGTTTGCATGAGCGTGATTTGACATTAACGATTTCAGCAGTAGCAATGGATGAGCTAGCAGATCACGGTTTTGATCCGGTATTTGGTGCAAGACCGTTGAAACGCGCGATTCAGCAATACATCGAAAACCCATTGGCTACTTATCTTTTAGAAGGGCGTTATGTGGCAGGTGATACTATTCAGGTCACCAGTGAACATGATAATTTTGTTTTTTCTAAAAAAGATTCCACTATTATAGAAAAGGCAGGTAAGTAGGTGAGTCAACAAAAACGGTTGTCATTACAGGTGCTAATGTAATGAATCAAGAATATACCGCTCACAAACCATTTTACAATATTTCTGCCGTCGAATTTCTTGCACTTTTGAGCGATTGTATTTTGCCAATAGTCCTAGCTATTACCTGCAATACAATCACTCAAAATCATCAAAAACTTCTTTGACATCAAACAACGCAAAATGATTTACGAGCGGTATAAGTTGCGTCAGCTAATACCTCTCCCCTTGCGGGAGAGGTCGTGCAGCTTAAGCTGTACGGGTGAGGGGGAGTAATTGAAGCTCAACTTATTTTTGAATTATTACAATAAAGGTATTGGTCTTGTTCTGATATAATGCTGAGCATATTTATTTAGATTAATATCGCTATGTTATTACAACGTATCTTAGCTTTAGGACTTCTGTTAAGTAGTTCCATTATCTCATTTGCATCTGGATGGCAGCTTCAGCAAAAAAAATCCGTTGGTATTGTGCCAAAGAAAGTGCAGTTTTACGCTTTTGAGGCGCTTAAAAAAAAGCATTTTCCGCTGCTTGTCGATGTCGTGTTGTTGAATAATGACGCATATAAAGCGGGACTCACGATTCAATCACAAGATAATGTTCAAAGTGTGCTTGATGTAGCAACTCAAAAGGATGCATTTTTAGCAACGAATGG
Organism: Cysteiniphilum sp. 19S12-1; assembly: GCF_052030685.1. Classification (NCBI taxonomy): domain Bacteria; kingdom Pseudomonadati; phylum Pseudomonadota; class Gammaproteobacteria; order Thiotrichales; family Fastidiosibacteraceae; genus Cysteiniphilum; species Cysteiniphilum sp. 19S12-1. Next base: position 11,137 of record NZ_JBQAJM010000016.1, on the reverse strand, counting down.
TGGCTTCTATCAAGAAGGATTTCTTGTCAATGGTCTTTTGATTGATCAAAGCAAACTGCGCTTACCGTTGGTTAACAATACGTTGTTATCATCAATTATTACGATTGATCAACATGGTCACATCAATATCTTAGATAAAGATCAAACATATCATCATGCTTACTATGCTTTTCAGGTGGGACCTATTTTGCTTAAAGATAACCTCATACAAGAAGTCAATGATGATAAACTTGCCAAACGTATTATTTATGCACAGACAAGCTCAAAACTTATGGTGATTTATGTTGATAGCGCAACCTTGCAGCAGGCGGCATATGTTGTTAAAGCACTTGCTAATTACTTTGATATCAATATTAAACGCGCGGTAAATTTTGATGGTGGTAAGGCGGGGGCTTTTATCTTACGTAAATATATAACACCTGTGATTTATCCAGAATATATTCCTGTGAAAAGTGTTGTGTATTTCACGTTAAATGCTGATTGAGTGCTTATGTACATTGTGATACAGTCCCATCTTAATAATCACATTTAAGTTTAAGCTAATGGATTTAGGGTTTTCTGAGTTAGGTAAAAAATCTGAATATAAAACACAATATGATGCCAGTTTATTATTTCCGATCCCGCGATCGATAAAGCGTGATGAGTTGGGGATAAAAGGAACCCCTGAGTTTAAAGGTGTCGATATTTGGACGGGCTTTGAAATCTCATGGTTGAATATGAAAGGCAAGCCACAAGTGCGCATTGCAATCTTTGAGATTGATGCGCTTTCTGAGTGCTTGATTGAGTCAAAAAGTTTTAAGCTTTATTTAAATTCTTTTAATAGTACACATTTTGCCAGTGATGATGAGGTTGTTAATATTATGCAGCATGATCTCGCTCAAGCTACCAATGGTGAAGTGTCTGTGACATTGTACGCATTAAAAGATTACCCTTGTCATATTGCTAACCAATTTACAGCAGAGTCGATAGATGAGCTTGATATCGAAATCAACGAATATACGACAAACCCTCAGTTTTTAACTGCAGATCAGACAATCAAAGTACATGAGCGCCTAAGTAGTGATTTACTGAAATCCAACTGTTTAGTGACCTTTCAACCGGATTGGGGTAGTGTGGTGGTCGAATATCAAGGAGGCAAAATTAATCGCGAAGGGTTGCTGAAATATCTTGTTTCTTTCCGTGATCATAATGAGTTCCATGAGCAATGTGTTGAGCGTATTTATAGCGATATTATGCGCTATTGCCAGCCTGAAAAATTATTTGTTTATGCGCGCTATACACGCCGTGGCGGACTCGATATCAACCCAATGCGCGCAAACTTTATGTTTGATGCTGAGCAAAATAAGCAAAAACAGATACGTTTGGCACGTCAATAATGCCTCAATAAAGGGAGGTATTAATTTGCCTTATAAGCAGGTATAATTGCCAGACTTCAAAGTTTGAATGTATTTAAATGGAAGTTAGCCATTATAAAATTAGTAACATTGACGTAAACAGCGGCAAAGTTGAGTTTTACGATACGCTCACCAAAAAGGGTGCGTTTGTACTTGCTAGTGAGCTGTATCAACAAGACAGAATTGACCTTTTTTCAGAAGCAGATCAGCGTATTATTGCTTTTTATGCAGGGCGTCAAGATACAATGTTTGGCAAACAACGCTTGGTCGAGCAATTTAAGCAAAAAACAACACGCCAAAGTAGCCTTATTATATTGGTTGCGTTATATGCTGTAATTTTCTTTGTCTCAAATCTAACCGGCTCTACGTTGATTAATTTAGGTAGTGTTGGAGGTATGTTGATCATAGCTCCTGCGGCAATCTTTGTTTATTCACTAACTTTTTTGGTCGACTCGTTGTTGACTGAAATATATGGTTTTTCAATTGTTAGAAGAGTCTATACAACAGTTGCTTTAATGTCATTATTTGCCTTGTTGTGTTTGTATGGGCTGTCCAAATTACCGGCACATAATGGTGAAAATTATATTGCTGAGTTGCTTTTTATCAAAGGAGATATTTTACGAACCTTTATCGTTTCATTTGCCAGTTTTTTGGTTGCTGAATATATTAATACAGGCATTATCTCGCGATTAAAGTACTATTCGCGCAAAAAATATGGGTTTGAAGAAGCAAAAGAACGCAAGCGTATTATTGCAAGATTTCTGATAGCAACCTCCATTGGGACAATGGTCGATAGCTTAATATTTTGCTTTGGCGTGTTTTTATTCGTCGTACCAATACAGATGATTATAATTGTTGTAATGACTCAATATGTTATTAAGCTTACTTATGACATTATTGCATGTATCTTTTCAAGTAAGTTGGCAATGTATATTAAACAGCTAGAGAAAACCGACATTGTTGAGCTGCCAAGCAATAAAATTACTCATATTATTGGCTTTAAGATCGATTCAGATCGTTGTGTTAATTCATATGTTAATAACTAAAAAGGGAGAAGGAAATGGGGAAAAATTCACATTATAAGATCAGTAATATTAACCCAAATAATTTTACAGTTGAGTACTATGACACTTTAACCAAGAAGAGTAGTAGTCGATTAGCTAATAGACTCAATGAAAATGACATTATTGATTTATTTTCTGAAAGTGATCAGCGCTTAATTGCATTTAATGCAGGCAAGCAAGAAAGTCTATTTGGTAAGGTAAGGAATAATATAAAGTTGGCAGCGCTCGAAGAGAAGAAATATGTTTTTTTGCTATTTGTTTCACTTTATACCGTCATCTTTTTTGCATCAAATTTAGCGGGTTCAACAATTATTAGCTTAGGGAGTATTGGTGGTATTCCACTGGCAGCACCAGGTGCCATATTTGTTTATTCGTTAACATTTCTATTTGATTCAATCCTAACTGAAGTATATGGTTTTTCAATTGTTAGGCGAATTTATACAACGGTTGCGTTAACTTCGCTAATAGCACTATTAATTCTTAGTGTCTTGGCGATGTTGCCTACGGTTAATGGGCACAACTACGTGCGGGAATTGGTTTTTTCTGAGGCTGGAGTGATTAGGGTTTTTGCTTTTTCATTTATTAGTTTTGTAATTGCCGAATTTGTTAATACCAATATTATTGCAAGATTAAAGTATTATTCGCGCGAAAAGCATGGACTGCAGGAAGGCAAAGAACGCCGGCGAATTATTGTTAGGTTTATTATTGCAACGGCCATTGGTACTTTTATCGATAGTGTTGTTTTTGCTTTTGGTGTATTCTTATTTGTTGTACCACTAAAGGTGATCTTCATCATCATAATGACTCAGTATGTTATTAAATTATCTTATGATGTCATTGTTTGTACTATCTCAAGTAAAATTGCATTGTATATTAAGCGTCTAGAGAAAACCGACATTGTGGAGCTGCCAAGCAATAAAATCAGTGGTATTGTTGGTTTCAAAATTGACTCAGATCGTTGTGTCAACGTGTTTAGTGATAAAGCTTAACTTCAACTAATGCGGCAATAATTTCAGCATTTGAATATTCATCATCAAGGGGTATGAGCATATCTTTTTTGTTGAAAATGCCTTGTTTTATTTTGAGGTATAAATTGCCATCAATTTGATAAATGTTTTGAATCGTGTAGTTATTTTTGCTTTTGATAATGCACAGGCTAGGAAAGGCAATTTCTTCAAAGTTTAAGTAGTCAAAAATCAAAACATTACCAGTTTGATAGGGTGCTATATTTTGATCAAGTTCAATAGCAAAGGCATTCGTTGATAACTGATTATTCGCGATTTCAGTGACTTTGCTGTCATCATCTTGATAGTTACCAGTAATAAACTGTGCTAAATTTGCCTTAGTAATCACGGGGCATAGCCGACTTGATTTTTTCAGTTTGTTTGCATTGTCGACAAGATTGTGACGGACAAAATCATCAATGCTGACTTCAAAGAAATCTGCAAGCATCTTAATGGTTTCAATCGACGGATTTTTATTGGTTTGGCTGGTGATGTTATAAATAGTCGTTGCTGAACAGCCAACTTGTCTGGCAAGCTCACTGACTGACTTGATACCATGCTGACGCATAAGGTTAAAAATGTTATGACTTAATTGTTGTACTATGTTTGCCATGGTTTTTCGACTCCCAAATTTGAATGCCAAGTATAGCAATAACTCTGGTTGTTTGTCAGTAGGATAAGCGTATATTCGGATAAAAAATTACTTGAATAAGTAAAAATAGCTAAAATTTACTTTACAATAAAAATTTTGAGCGATAATATGGTTTCAAGTTTTGTAGCGGGGGTTATTGAAACTTTAGATGAGGGGCAGGGAGCTTTTGGGGTAAAGTTCCTAGAAGAAGGCTTTAGCGTGGGGCTAAAGCCTTTTTCATTTTTATTTTGTTTTAACAATTTTTCTGATCAGAAAATTCGATAAAAAATTAAATGTCAATGCTAGTAAAGCATCATAAATATTGCTAGAATGCCGCTGTAATTAAGACGAGTCTAAATTTATCTAAACTTAATTACGAGGTCATTTATGTTACGTATCACTGAAGAAGCCATCACTTTTGATGATGTGCTGTTGTCTCCTGGTTATTCCAATGTATTGCCGCATCAGGTTTCATTAGAAACGCATCTTACGCGTAAAATAAAATTAAAGATGCCATTAGTATCCGCAGCAATGGATACCGTAACCGAATCGCGCTTAGCTATTGCCATGGCGCAAGAGGGTGGTGTGGGTATTATTCATAAAAATATGCCAATCAAAGCACAAGCAGCTGAAGTGCGCAAGGTTAAGAAGTTTGAAAATGGCATGGTGATTGATCCGATTACTGCTTCACCTGAAACAACGATACGCGAGTTGTTAGCTATTACTGAGCAGTATCATTTCTCAGGCGTGCCTGTTGTTGAGGGCAAAGCACTCGTTGGTTTGGTGACATCGCGTGATATTCGTTTTGCCAAAGACCTAACACAACCGATTTCAAGCGTTATGACCCCAAAAGAGCGTTTAGTAACGGTGAAAGAGGGTGCGCAAGAAGATGAGATTCAGCGTTTATTACATCAGCACCGTATTGAAAAAGTATTGGTTGTCAATGACCGCTATGAACTCGTTGGTTTAATCACAGTAAAAGATATTCAAAAATCGATTGATAAACCCAATGCGTGTAAAGATGAATTAGGGCGCTTAGTGGTTGGTGCAGCCGTAGGTACGGCAGGAGACACTGAGGCACGTGTCAAGGCGCTGGTTGAAGCCGGAGTTGATGTGATCGTTGTTGATACAGCACACGGCCATTCGCAAGGCGTGCTTGATCGTGTAAAATGGGTAAAAACGCATTTCCCAAAAGTACAAATTATTGGTGGTAACATCGCCACAGCGGAAGCCGCGAAAGCTTTAGTTGAGGCGGGAGCTGATGGTGTTAAAGTGGGTATTGGTCCAGGATCAATCTGTACAACGCGTGTTGTCGCGGGTGTTGGCGTGCCACAATTAACGGCTATTTCCAATGTGGTTGCGGTGATGGCGCCATTGGGTGTGCCTGTGATTGCTGACGGTGGTATTCGCTATTCAGGTGATATTTGTAAAGCAATTGCCTCAGGCGCATCGGTTGTTATGGTTGGTGGATTGTTTGCAGGAACGGAAGAATCACCTGGTGAAGTTGAATTATTTCAAGGGCGTTCATACAAGTCATATCGTGGTATGGGTTCATTGGGTGCTATGGCAAAAGGCTCATCTGACCGTTATTTTCAAGACAGTGTTGATGCGAAAAAGCTCGTACCTGAAGGCATTGAAGGACGTGTTCCATATAAGGGAACGCTTGCTGCAGTCATTCATCAATTAATCGGTGGTTTGCGTGCTGGTATGGGGTATACAGGTTGCGCTACAATTATCGAGATGAATACCAAACCAACCTTTGTCAAAATCACGGGTGCTGGTTTTAACGAAAGTCATGTACATAATGTGATGATCACCAAAGAGCCACCAAATTATCAATTGAAATAACTAATAAAGGCAATTATTTCTACCCTTATTTTATTATGTAAACATTGGCTTAATGTTGGTCGAAGTCAATGATCGTTTCGTCGTCATTTGTGTACATCCCTTCGACTTCGCTCAGGGTACGGATCAGGCTTACCTTGTTGAGTAACCACTTGGTTGACATCAAGAAAAAAGAGTGAAAAATAACAAAAAAAGCAGATTTGGAATTTAAGCGATTGTATCAGCATTAAAATTGCTCTATTGTATGCGGGTATTTTATGTATCGTTAATTAATTTACCGCGATACAGTATTTATAAACATTATTTTAAACTCAAAATAAAAGTGGAGTATTGGCTCATGAACGATAGATTAAAGATTAACGTTGGCTTGGCTGAGATGCTTAAAGGTGGCGTGATTATGGACGTTGTAACTGCAGAGCAGGCAAAAATCGCTGAAGAGGCGGGTGCTGTTGCGGTGATGGCGCTTGAACGCGTTCCTGCTGATATTCGAAAAGACGGTGGCGTTGCGCGCATGTCAGATCCAAAGCTGATCAAAGAGATTATGAGCGCAGTGAGTATTCCTGTGATGGCAAAAGTGCGTATTGGTCATTTTGTTGAAGCGCAAATTTTAGAGTCATTAGGTATCGACTTTATCGATGAAAGTGAAGTGTTAACACCTGCGGATGATGAAAACCATATTGATAAGCATGCTTTTAAAGTGCCTTTTGTTTGTGGTTGTAGTAATTTAGGTGAAGCATTGCGTCGAATTGGTGAGGGCGCTGCCTTGATCCGTACTAAGGGTGAAGCAGGGACCGGTGATGTGATTCAGGCAGTAAAACAAATGCGTGCATTAAATCGTCAGATCAAAGAAGTACAAATGGCGGATAGTGGTGAGCTGATGGCGATTGCTAAAAAACTAGCTGCACCTTATGAGCTAGTAAGATATGTACATGAGCATGGCAAATTGCCTGTACCTAATTTCTCAGCCGGTGGTATTGCAACACCTGCTGATGCAGCGATGATGATGCAATTAGGTGCGGAAACCGTTTTTGTTGGTTCTGGTATTTTCAAATCAAATAATCCTAAAAAACGTGCTGAAGCCATTGTAAGTGCGGTAACACATTTCAATGATCCAGATGTGATTGCTAAAGTCTCAGAAGATCTAGGTGCGCCAATGACGGGAATTAACTGTGATCATTTGTTACCGCATGAAATGTTTTCAGCTAGAGGCTAGTAACGAGTAATGAATATCGGGGTACTTGCGTTACAAGGTGCGTATGATGCGCACCAGAAAAAAATTGCATCACTGGGGATTAACTGTATTTTAGTCAAAACAGAAGCCGCTTTAGCTAAGGTTGATGCGTTGATTTTGCCAGGTGGTGAGAGTACGACAATGACTTATTTGTTACAGAAACATCAACTATGGCAACCATTGATTAAGCGCATGCAAGAAATTCCAATTTTAGCAACGTGCGCTGGTGTGATTCTATTACAAAAAATGGGTGTGTTGGATATCGACGTCATTCGCAATGGTTATGGGCGACAGTTAGAAAGTGGTATTTTCCCTTTAAATGTCAAATTTGACACGACAGAGGAAGAAGTTGAAGCTTTTTTTATTCGTGCACCGATTATTAGCGCGATTAATGATAAAGAAATAAATGTCATGTCTTATCATTTAGATAAGCCTGTTTTAATTAGAAAGCATAAAATATTGGCAGCAACTTTTCACCCTGAGCTATCTCAAAGCTCGCTAATACATAAATACTTTATCGATTTAGTACGGCATTAGGAAGATTGATTTGACCAATCATTTGCTGGTATAAACGACAATAGGATGGCTACAGCAGGCTTCAGTTCTTGGTATTCCTCTTTTGACAGCTTTGATTTAAGTCTCTTAAGCTCACTTTTACGCACATCTATTAGCTTTTTCCGATATAACTTTGATACATGGAAGCGATCTGCTACAACAATATTGTTTCCAAAAACCTCTTTGGCAGCATTAATATAACCTTCATACAAATCAGAACAGACAGCTGAAACAGTATTGCGTAAGCGGGAAGGTATGCTTTTAAAAAACTTAAGAATATCATCTTTATTTCGTCCTTCAATAATTAGCTCACGTCTATCTCGCAGGGAAATATTAAGTATTTGTATATCTGATAAATCAAGCAATTCAACAGGTAATACCACAAAAAATATCTTTGCTCATTTTGGTATCTTAGGAAGTCTAGAGTCATCAAGGAAATCATCAACACTATAAGTATATACTTCATCATGATGTATGGTTGATTTATATGTAATTTCTTTTGGCGTAAAAACCCCTATATATGTAGGCATAATTTTTAATGAATTTTTCTTGAAAACATTTGGTGTGTAAGATGCAAAGTTTTTGTTACCTGAGTAGCGTGCTGATTCATATAAAAATGCTTCGATACTATTTTTCCTCATGGATTTTGATAGTTGCTGTGTGTAAGCATAACTATTTTTAGAAGTTAGCAATTTATGGTCTAAGCGTTTAATTTTAGTAAGATCAAGAAAATTTTGGATATTGCATTGTACTGAAAAAACCGTTCTTTCAAAGTAAAGCGTATCGTTTATGTTTGCTTGACGGTTAAAATTAAAGAAATAAAAAGCGGATTCAGACAATGATGTTTCTTTATTGCTCGAACCATACCAAAGTGACTTTTCATAGATCGACCCAAACCTAGAGCCATATTTCAAAGGCGGGTATCTGAATGGGGTATATATTAAATAATGATGATCAACATACTTGGTGTTGGGCTTAGCCTTTTCCTCAAGTAGTTGTTCTAATCGTTCTTGTTCTTGGATGTTGCCATTTGTGAGCTTAAGTGTTGAAGCAGTATTTTGTGTTTCAATACTTTTATAAACTGTTAGCCTTTCACATGGTTGAATGTGATTTTTGATGAACTCAAACTCGTCCACGATAATAGTCCAAATAGTTCATTACCAAAACCAAGCCTTTGACTGACTTCATTAAATCCATTGGAGTGTCGTCACTAAGATCGTTATTGTTGCTGGTCAGCCATTTTTTACATATTGCTTCATTACCACCATATATCGCGTCTAGTGATCGAATAACTTTTATAAAATATAACGCGAGTTCTCCAGTGCTAGTTTCAGGTGAAAAGGTATTTGAATTAGTTTTCTTTGCTTTACTGAAAGCTGAATTACTCATATGAAGAATGCGTGCGATATCCGATTGTGGGATATTATATAACTTCGAGACATTCTCTAAAGACTTTGCAATGATTGAGCTATCATTAGTCACACTAACCGCAGTCATTTTAGCAACTCCTTATTTGTTTACTTTAGCAAGTATAATTTAAAAAAGTGAAAAAGTAAAATATAATATCATTTTATGGGTTGCTTGAAATTTTAACAGATGCTGTTTAAATTTCTTGGGGTATTATAATAAATCATGCAGTGCTATTTTGTGTTGAATTGACTCCATTATTGCGTATTATTGTACATTGACTACAAAGCAATATTTTGCGATGATGCGCGCTTATTTTCATGAATTACTTTTGTAATTGTGAATTGCTTTTTTTAATGCTTTCTTATTAGAACGAGGTTAAAGGTGAGAAACTACTTATTTGGGTGTGTTGTATTGGCTTTGGTGAGCGTGAGCTTTGCTGCCAATAATACTGATCATGCTACATCATCGGCGAATGCAGCTATTGGTCCTGAGTCAGCGCAGAAAGCAAATGCGTCAAATGATAAAAGACAGATTTCCTTAGATAAATCAGATAAATCAGATAAAGGCGAGAGTTTTTGGACATTCTTAAAAGGCACTCAGCCTGATAACGCCGTTTACTTAGGGATGTTTACTTGGCATTTTAATCCTGAAAGTCGCGCGCATGATCGTTGGTCAAATAATTTGATTGGTGGTCTTTACAATAGCATCTTTGTTGGCACTTTGCTTAATTCATTCAGTGATCGAGCTTTTGTAGTTGGAGTGCAACGTAATCTCTATACCAATCAATTATCACAAAACAATCAGGTGAATGTCGGGTATCGTTTAGGGTTAATCTCAGGTTATGATCAACGAATGTCAGATTTTGCGAAATATTTACCAGTGTTGCCGATTCCTGAGCTTTATATTGATTATGCTTACAAAAATTTTGGTGCAGAATTATCTTATATTGGCGTGGTATTTACCGCGAAGTTTTTTATCCGTTTTTAATTGACTGTGGTCTACGCAGTAACAAGTTCAAATGAATGTCCTTTGTGTGCATGGCGTGCACAAATAACGGCAAGTAATCCAATTGCTAGTACAAATGTCGCGAAATGAATGCTCGTCATCGTAAATTGTGTCAATAAAAAAGTTGCCATGGCTCCACCTAGGAAGGACATGAAGTTGAATAATGCAGCGGCTGACCCTGTGATGTGATGCGGTGCACTTGAGATAGCCCCTGCACTTGCTGTTGGACGAATCATCGCGTAGCCTAATGTTGTGATCCACATAGGCAATACTAAGGTATAGATATTACTGATGAAAATGACATTTAACAGGATGGTGTTACGTCCAACTTTATATGGCTCTTAACTGCTGTTTTTGTCTCGCACTGAATGCGTAGTTTCAGCGCTCCTTATGCGCACAAAGCGTGGGATGACCAATACTTTGTATAGTTTCATCATTGTTTACCAGAATGCCTAATATCAGCAAGATTTTTAAAGAAGGTTATTTTTAGAGCAAGATGAGTAGCTCTGCTTGATTAGATTGATTAAGATGCATTCACATTTAATCAACGAGCTCACTGACAATGACTCAAATCATCAAAGACTACTCATCCCTTGAAGATTATACTTACCATGTTCGATACAATCCAGAACTTTTAAAGCCACATGCCTGCCAAAATTGTGGCTGTCATCATTTTTGGCAAAATGGTTATTATCAACGAAAGATTTCAGGGCGCGATCAACATCAGAGCGATCGTAATCCGATTGATATTATTCGCTTTAAATGCAGTCACTGCAAGCAAACCTATTCGATTATGCCATCACCTATTGCCTTGTACCGTTGGTATTTTTGGTGTTTACAATTACAAGTGCTTTTATTGCTATTGCAAGGGATCAGTGTCAATGCTGTCGCTAAACAATATGCCATATCAAGAGACACTGCATCACGCTGGTATCTGTGGCTGATGCATTCATTCAAGGACTTTCAGCTAAGTCTTTGTGCCGATCATCCTTACTATG
>NZ_JBQAJM010000015.1:0-58705 GCF_052030685.1 Cysteiniphilum sp. 19S12-1 | reverse complement strand
AGATAAATTTAGCAAAAGTCAACATATTCAAAGATAAATTTAGCAAAAGTCAACATATTTTAGATGGGACAGCCGTGGCTTACAAATACCATTAGCTTGACGAGTATATGCCTTAGCTCTAGTATGATCAATATCTTCTAAATCTTCATTTTAGACTCAACAAGTTCGCAAACATAATAATACAATTTTTTTGACCTAATCATAATTACCCCATACAATCATGACAAGTAATGCGAAAGCCGATTTTATAAATGATAATAAACAGCATCAATCCACAATATTCATATTCACCTAGTAATTAAGTGATTAGTAAGGGCATTTATTTGAGAAAACAAAACAAACCTTTATTTAAATCAACGTTTACCCTTAGTTTCATCACACTGATCTCGCGTATTTTGGGATTTATTCGCGATATGCTTTTTGCTAAATACTTTGGTGCCACGGCAACCATGGAGGCTTTTCTAGTTGCCTTTCGTGTCCCTAATTTTATGCGCCGCTTGTTTGTCGAAGGATCACTGACGCAAGTGCTTGTGCCAAGTTTAAGCAAACAATCATCTCATAAACGGTTAACTTATTTATTCTCTACCTTGCTCAACATTATTGCCTTAGCAAGCTTTCTGATCTCATTAACAGGTATTATTTTTGCCAGCATTTGGGTGATGATTTTCGCCCCTGGCTTTTATCATGATCAAGCGCAATTCATCCTTGCCAAAGAGCTACTACAAATCATGTTCCCCTACGTGTTTTTCATTTCCATTTCTGCTCTTTTCTCCGCTCTTTTGAATCGTTATGAACAATTTAATATCCCCGCATTCATGCCCTGTATTTTAAACATCTGCATGATAATCTTTATTCTAAGTGCCTCACACTTTAAAGCGCCTATTTACGCCGTTGCTTGGAGTGTGTTTATCGCAGGATTCATTCAAAGTGCCATTCTATTTATATGTGTACGCCGTTTAAGATTTAGGCTCACACTGATTTTGCGAAAACCCAGTTACCATTTAAAGCGCATATTAAAATCACTATTACCCGGCATCTTCGGTGCTTCAGTCGTGCAAATCAGTTTATTGCTTGACACTATCTTTGCCTCATTTTTAACTGTTGGCAGCTTGTCATGGCTCTATTACCCTGATCGCTTAAATCAGTTTCCTTTAGGTATTTTTGGCATTGCGATTGCCACAGCCATCTTGCCCAAGTTAAGTAATATCAAAACCTCAGCACACAATTTTAGTCAAATCGTTAATTGGGGGATGAAGCTTAGCCTTATCATCACAATTCCTGCGGCCTTTGCGATGAGTGTATTATCCGCACCGATTCTAATTACGCTATTCCAATATGGCAAATTTAGTGCTTTTGATGTCATCCAATCACAACGTGCCTTGATCTGTTTCGCCATTGGACTCATTGCTTTTGTGCTTATCAAAGTATTTATTTCAGCACTCTACGCTAAAGGACATACCAAAGCGGCATTAAAAATTGGCGTGATTTGCATTATCTGTAATATTCTAAGTAATATCCTATTCATTCTAATTCTTAAAACACACCATTTAGGTTATCTGGCATTAGCTATTTCAACGACCATTACTGCCAGCATCAATGCATGGTTGTTATATCTAACCTTAAGGCGTATTACTCATGTGCGCCTTGATCTTGCGACATTCACTCTTATTCTCAGAGCCATTATCGCCTCAAGTATTATGTTTTTTGTTTTGTATTATCTTAAACAGGATATAGGGTATTGGTTAGCACTGAACTTTGAATCCCGCGTTTTAAATTTATTGATTATTATTGGCATTGGAAGTATTAGTTATGTTGTTTGTTTGTTTCTCGTGGGTGTGCGCTTGAAACATATTAAGCTTAGCATATAGTCATTGCTACCATTTTCGATTACAATCACGCCTTAGATTGATGACTTATATTAAGGAGAGGCTGTGAAAAAAAGTACCCGACTTTATCTCAAATCACTTGTTCTAATGACTGCGGCATTTACTGTGCCAAGCTTTGCGATTACCACCTATACCGTTAAGTCAGGTGATTCATTGTGGCGCATTGCCAGTAAACACAGTATCTCCGGCATTCCTAACAAAGATATGATTGCTGCGATTAAAGGGATCAATGCTAAAGAAAGCCCTTCAATTAATGATAATATTGTTAATGTTAATCAGAAGCTTTTAATTCCAAGCACCAAGGCAGAACTTGAAGATGGTTTAAAGCTTTATAACCTAAGACATACACAATACCTCACCCCAAAAGCGCCCACACCCGCTCCAGTTAAAACTAAGCCAATAGTTGAAGCACCAAATACAACTGAGGGACTAGAGAGCGCAAATACCAACACACCTACTTCTGATAATCAGCAAACCACAGTAGTGTCTAGTAACAACACATCTAGTAGCGCTAATAGCTCAATAGATAATACCAGAGAAAACACACAAGAGGGTGTTGTTATTCCTACAGCAAATACTGACAATCAATCTCAATCCACCAGTGACACACAGACCACAGTCACTACTGAAACAAAAAGCGATAGTAGTAAGTGGTATATTATTCTATTAATTATCATTATTGCCCTGTTGGTATGGCGTCGCCGTTATAAACGTAAATCATCAAAATCAAATGACGATAAACGCCTATTAAAAGAGCAGTTTTATGCCAGACAGCCTGAGGTAAAGGTTAATATCGACACACCAGTTAAGGCATCAAATGATAAAAAGACCACCAAGAAGAAATCCAAAGATGAACTTGTAGAACTGCTTAAAAAAGCCGATGAATTAATTGAGACACATGATATTACTCAAGCTAAAGCCCTCTTACAAGAGGCGTTAAATAGCGATGCTAAGAATCTAAATATTCGTCTTAAGATCTTAGCAGTCTACGCTGCTGATGGTGATGAGATTTCATTTAATAGTGAGCGCGATTATTTGGCATCTAATCTTTTACCTTATGATGATAATCGTTGGCTAGAAATTAACGCACTTTATAATAAATATTTTGGTATTAATTAAGGATATCCCATGAGTGAACAAACAACGACAACTAGCAAGAAGGCCTCTAGTGGCAAACAAACCGTTGCCATTTTGGTGCTACTGATCCTTGCTGGAGTCTTACTGTATATGGCTTTTATTTTCTTTGCTAAATTTCAAGCTTATAAGAAAATCTCAGAGAACTTAAAGGTTGAACTACAAAGCAATTACAATCAATATTTAGCACTTAATTACACCACGGTGAATAATGTCATTCATATGCATAACTATGACTATGCACAAACAATTAAGGCACTTGGTGGCGTGTTTGGCAATATTCAATGCACAACCCACTACAGCTGTGAGATTAATGGAATTGTTTATCATTTTGAGGTTAAAAACCAAGGCAATAGCGCGCGTATTGCAGGTTATCATGCTAATTTATCCAATGAAACAGTAAAGGCTGCAGATAATAGTTTTGTCGTGGCGCAAACTTATTCAAAATATTTTTAAATTTCTTTTAATTCTTTTGCCATCAGCTTAATCTTGCAATCCCTTCGTTCATTTGTATAATGCCCAAGACTTTTATCAAACATAAAATAAGGAAAATACACATGGCTATTGAAAGAACCCTTTCGATTATCAAACCTGATGCAGTTGCTAAAAATGTCATCGGTCAAATTTACTCACGTTTTGAACAAGCAGGTCTTAAAGTCATTGCCGCTAAAATGAAACGATTGTCAGCGCAAGAAGCCGGTGAGTTCTATGCCGTGCACAAAGAGCGTCCCTTCTATAATGACCTTGTAAAATTCATGAGCTCAGGTCCTGTGATGATTCAAGTATTAGAAGGTGAAAATGCTATTCTTAAAAACCGTGAATTAATGGGTGCTACTAATCCTAAAGAAGCTGCAGCTGGTACCATCCGTGCTGATTTTGCTGATAGCATTGATGCCAATGCCGTTCACGGCTCAGATGCGCAAGAAACAGCTGCTGTTGAAGTCGCTTTCTTCTTCAGTGGTTTGGAAATTTGCGCACGTTAATGTTAATTTTTCTTTACTGTATTGCTGCTGCTAACTTCTTAAGATAATTTGCCATAGGGGCGCTGTGTTTTGACTTTTGCTTTAAAGCGGTCTGATCTTGATCTAAGTGTGCTTTTAGCAACATCTCACATTGATGCAGATGGCTTTCATATAAGAATCGCACTGAATTGGTTTTGCGTAAACCTTGTGGTGCGCCACTGATACCTTCAAAAAACCATTTATTAAGTTTAGCAACATCATTGCCTGCGACAATACTTAGCTTTGAAATTGCGCGCGTGATTGCCACATAAAATAAACGACGCTCACTTTCTATTTCATCAGGTGTAGGCGGTTTGTCTTTAGTATTACTAAAAAAGCTTTGCTCTGTCATGTCACATAGAATCACATGCTGCCACTGTAGCCCTTTTGCTTTATGAATCGAGCTAATAAGCAATCCATTTTTATCATGCTTTGATAGATTTGCCTGCACCTGCAAAGCATTAAAATGATCTAAAAACTCAGTAATTGTCTGCTTTGTTTCCAAGCTAAAATTAAGCCATGCATCAGCAACATCACTGTCGGTGTAGACAGGACTCACTGCTGCTTTTTTTGCCAAATAGGCGGCAAGATCCAATAGTGTATATAGCATTTTAACCACTGTTGACGCTGGCGTTTTTGGCTTAACACCAAGCATATCTTGCCAAAGCTCCAGACGCTCTTTAATGCGTGATACTTGATAAAACGGCAGGTCATATTGTTGTTTGAAGTTTTGTAATGCCATCATTGGTTTTAATGGATTTACACTGAGTAACTCACTTAAACACTCCAGTTGCGAGATATTTAGATATAAACTTGGAAATGACAACATTTGCACAACTTTTTCTTTGCGTATCTGCTCTGGCAATTGCTGAAAATATTTACTTTTATCTACCAATGATAAATAGCCAAAAATCGATTGTGTTAACGGCAGTTTAAAGACGCTTTGACCTCCGGCAATATGATAATCCAAACCTTCTTGCAAACAAGATAGCTCTAGCAGCACACCTGAGCTATATTTTCTGACTAACACGGTAATATCATTAAGTTTGTATTGACCATTACGAATGCTTTTCGCAACCTCTTGAATCAATACCTTCAATTTATTTTTACTGATGATATTGACATCGGTTTTCTTCGCTGCTTCAGGCGCTGAGAAGCATAATGTTTTTAACCGTTGTTTATTATGTTGAATCACTTCATTTGCCATTATTGACAACAAATGACCATAGCGGAATGTCAGCGATAAAGTATACGTTTTGGCATTTTTAAAATCCTGTGCAAAACCTTTGAGCATATAAAAAGGGCGCGAACCTCGCCATTCATAAATTGTCTGATCAATATCGCCAACTGCAATTACCGATTGCGCATTACTTGAAATCAATTTAAGTAATGACTGCTGTACATCATTGATATCTTGATACTCGTCAACTATGACATAGCGGTAGCGATTACCAAAACGTGCTGCTAACGTTTTATTGGCAGTTAATACTTTCATAGGCTCGTATAGCAAGTCATCAAATGTTCGCCAACAATAATGTGCTCTTAATTGCTCATAAAAACGAAAGAAATTCTCCACCTTGCTCTCTTCAGACTGCTCTACCTGCTTTAGCATTTTTTTAAGATCCAAACTTGATTTCAAAAGCCCAATATATTGTTGATAGCGATCGATAACCTCGGGCGTTATCGGTTCTTTTTCATTAAGTAGCTGATTGGTTTTCTGTAGTGCTTCACGCACCAGCTTCTCAAGCATACTATTTCTATCAATGAGTTGCGCTGTTGACAACAATCCCTTTTTCTCTAAAAAACCAACCGTTTTAAGCCCCAGCGCATGAAAGGTCTTGATATCTATAACTGCATTAATATTCAGCGCGTTCAATCTTCGCGTGAAGTCGTTTGCTGCAGACTTGTTAAACATCAACACCAAAATCTCACTTGGATTAACGTTATTTTTCAGTAAGAACTCAATGCGAGCAATTAAGGTTTGCGTTTTACCACTACCTGCAACTGCAGAAACTAATGCATGCTGAGATAGACTATGCTCAATATTCGCCTGCTGTTCAGGGGTGTAGCAAATAGTTGTCGCCTTATTCACAGGTGGGGCTCCTAACAACAAAGACTCACATTGTAACTAAGTTTTTGGCAATGAGATATACCGCTTGCTTGTCTTTTCAACTTCGACTAAACTGCTATGCTTTGAAAATAGACAAAGCATCCTATCAAATTATGGAAACAAAAGAAATTCTAGATCTAGCTGTTAACGCTTTAGAAGATGTTAAAGCTGAAGACATCACGGTTATGAATGTGGAGCATTTAACTGAACTGATGAGCTATGTCGTGGTTTGCACTGCAAATTCAGGTACACATGCCAAAGCATTAGCTAGTAATCTTGAGATGACTGCCAAGAAAAATAATGTCACAATTTTAGGTATCGAAGGTGAAGTTAAGAGCGACTGGGTTCTTGTTGATTTGGCAGATATCGTTGTCCATATTATGAAAGCAGAAACTAGAGAATTTTATCAACTAGAAAAATTATGGGATATCAAGCCAAACTCACCTAAAGCGGTTTAAGGTCTATTGTTAAGCTTATACACTGCTTAATAACAGTTTCATCTCCTCAGGAGATACAAACCCCGCTAGACGCTTGGCACCTTTGCGAATCTCAGTCACTGGCAACACTGTATGGCATAGCTTCTCTAAAAACATCGAACTTGACTTGCATCCTCGTGCTGCTGCTAATTTCATAATATAGCGCAGACGCTCAAGTGTCTTTTTATCTTTATTTGCAGCTTGGTTAAATGATTTAAAATAATTAACAACCCAATCAAAGGTGAGCAAAAATTTTCCTTTCAACATGCGAACTCCTTATTTGACCGTTAAGTTCATATCCTCTTAAAATAATGGCTTGAAGCTTTCAAATTTTCAAGATTTATCAGCAAATTAATAGTGGGTAGATTCGTATAATAAGCACACAACACTTCTAGAATAGTAGTAGTACAAGAGATTGTTTACTGACAGAAACAACTTAGGATATGATCACAAAAAATACACTTGACATCTGGCGGTAGATCGCGACAATAGCAACATCTTAAAATATAAATGCCTGTTTTAGATACGTCTATGCGAATAAAATACTTGCTTTGCTTAAGCACATTGACCTCGTTTTTGCCTTTGTGTTTATCGGCAAATACAAGTATTAGCTTTGAACCGGTTGCCTATCAAGCACTACCCGACTGGGATTGTGGCGATCAGATGCAAGCCTATCAAGCACTACAGATTTCGTGCAAAGCCATTGTTAAAAACAATAATTATAATAAAGACTGGCAAGGTAGCTGCCAAAATATATTAGCCGTATCAGCGCATACCGATCGACGTGCGCGTGAGATGATTGAACAAAACTTCTCCCCTTTTTTGGTGCGTTATAATGATGAATCACAAGGTCTTTTTACTGGTTACTACGCGCCAGCCATATCAGGCAGCCTATATCCTACAGCAGAATTCCAAGTCCCTATTTATAAAACACCTGCTAATTTAATCCAAAAAAAGACATCCTCAGGCACACAGTACGGACGCATGGTTAATGGGAAATTCACACCTTTTTACACCCGTGAAGAGATCGCCAAAAATAATTTTTTCACACGTAAAGACGTGATTGCTTGGGTGAGCTCACGTGTTGAACGCACCTTTTTACAGATTCAAGGATCTGGTCGTATTGAGCTGACTAATGGTGATAGTATTCTTGTCGGTTACGACAGTCAAAATGGTCAACCTTACCGTCCAATTGGTCGCTATTTGCTTGAAAATAAACTCATGCCTCGTGAAGATATTACGATGCAATCGATTAAGAAATGGTTATATGATCACCCCAAAGACGCCGATAAGGTTTTAAACTATGATCCTTCTTTTGTTTTCTTCCGCGTGCTTAGCCATGGTAATCCCATTGGTGCCCAAGGTGTACCATTAACGCCTGGTTATTCCATTGCCATTGACAGCAAGTTCTATCAATATGGCACACCTGTTTGGTTAAGCACAACCTATCAAGGTAATCACAATAAAACACATAAACTCGATCGTTTAATGATTGCCCAAGATACCGGAGGAGCCATTCGTGGTGCGATTCGTGGTGATGTTTTTTGGGGCAGCGGCGAAGAAGCTGAGTATTACGCGGGGCACATGAAGAACCTAGGAAAGATGTTTGTCCTTCTTCCAAGAGCAGATGCCCTTCACCTTGCTAAAAAATAATTCCCTTTAAAGCGTCAAAAAACACTAATCAAGATTTGCCTTATCTTAAGCAATTGCTGATAATGTAATACATTAAACTTTAAAGATTTCAATATTACTAAACATGTCTATTCTCGATAAAAAGCGCTATTTACAAGATGTCCTTCGATTTGCAAGTCGCGTGCTACATAAGAAAAATATCGATGCTTTTGAAATTAATTGCAGTTATGACCAAGGACATGTTATTGCCGTTCGCGATCAGCAGACTGAAACCTTAGAGTATAATGTCACCCAACAGTTGAGCGTCACCATTTACCATCAAGGAAAAACTGGCTACGCTGAAACCTCTGACCTAAGTGAAAAAAGTATTCTATCCATTATTGATAATGCCAAAACTATCGCTAACTTTACCGAGAAAGACCCTTTTGCCGGAGTTATCGATAAGCGCTTTCTATGCACGCCACCTGAAATGCCCGAGCTTTACCAACCGATTGCAAACTTTAGCATTGATAAACTCATTGATCATGCTAAGCATTGCGAGGCAATTGCACTAGAGAATCATGATATTGACCATTCTGAAGGCGTTGATATCGATAGCTTTGAGATTTTGCATGGCTTTGCTAATAGTCACGGTTTTTTGCATGTTTACCCTGAAACACGTCATAGCGTCGGCATGGGACTTATTGCCAAAGACAATCACGGCATGCAACGTGATAATGCTTACTATAGTGCACATGATTTTACCACGCTGCCAAGTATTGCACATATCGCCAAGCTTGCGCTTAAGCGTACACTCAATCGCAGAAACCCGCGATGCATTCAAAGTCAACAACTGCCCATTCTCTTGTCACCATCTATTGCGCGTTCATTTTGGGGTGCATTATTATCCGCCATCAAAGGACAACGCCAATACCACAAAGACACTTTCCTTTTGGATAAAATTGATCAATCAATTATTGCTCATGATATTAGCCTTACTGAAAACCCTAATATTCCACAAGCACTTGGCAATCAACCCTATGATAATGAAGGTGTTAACTTGGGTGAAAACCCGATTATTAGCAATGGTATTTTAAATCGCTATTTATTAAGTAGCTATAGCGCACGTCAGCTAAAGCGTGAAACCACAGGTAACGCCGGAGGCATTAGTAACTTAAAAGTTGACAGCAGTAACACGCAACCATATGACGACCTTGTTAAATCGATCGATAAAGGTATCATCATCCATGAAACCATGGGGCAAGGATTTCATATTACCACAGGAGATTATTCACAAGGCGCGATGGGTTATTATGTTGAGAAAGGTGAAATTTGCTATCCGATTGATAACTTTACCATTGCCGGCAATCTAAGCGATATGCTACAAAACATTATTGCAATGGGTGATGACATTGAACCTTTTTCACGCATCCAAAGTGGTTCACTGCTGATAAAACAATGTAGCATCAGCGGTGAATAAATGATTCAAGCACTTATTATTCTATCGGCATTAATTCTCGGTTATTTTATTGATCTGAAGTTTTTATCTAACAAGCTGATGAATAAACTACTCTCGGCAATGATTAGTTTAATTATCGCCGTCATGGGCTATAACTTTGGCGAGCTTATCTACAAACTGCAAGGTGAGCTTGTTTCAATGCTTGGCATTACCTTAAGCTTTATTGCTGCATTATTTGCTATCAACGTGTTAGCAGTCTATGGCTATTTGCGCTTAAAGCCAAAACGCGCCATTAAAGCGCATCACGACATGGTCAAAGCACAAAGCCCACTAAAACCCATCCTAACCAGTTGTAAATATTTATTGTATCTTGTGATTGGTACTTTTCTTGGGCTATTTATCAATAAACCATTGGTGCACATTGGGCTTATTATCGATGCCATTTTAGTCCTGACTTTATTTATTATTGGAATTCAAATGCGACGTGAAGGTCACTCACTGACACAAATTCTCAAGAATAAAACGGGCATTATGATTGCGATTATTTTAATGATCAGCTCCCTTGCTGTTGGTGCCATCTTGGGCGTTTTCTTTAATATTCCATTATCACATGCACTCATGCTCACAAGTGGCTTTGGTTGGTATAGTTTAGCCAGTATCTTAAATGCTCAGCTGATTGATGCTCACTTTGGCACGATGACATTTTTTATCGATTTCTCACGCGAAATTATCGCCATTATTGTAATTCCCATGTTAGCCAAACATATTCCTACAGAACTGGTGAGTTATAGTGGTGCCACGGCGATGGATTTTAGCTTACCTGTCATTAAAGATCATATCGGTATTCAAGCAGTACCTGTCGCCATTAGTAGTGGTTTTGTATTAACATTGGCAACGCCGATTCTTATTCCACTATTCAACCTGATTCCCTTTTAAATTTTTAAGGATTGCTATGCAAGATGAATTATTAACCCAAAAAGCGCAAACATTAGGTTTGAATAATATTAAACGCCATATTTTTTTATGTTGTGACCAAAGTATTGATAAATGCTGTAATAAAGAGGCATCACTCGTTGCGTGGGACTATCTGAAAAAACGTCTATCTGAGCTTAAACTCTCGCAATCTGGTGAAATCTATCGTACCAAAGCCAATTGTCTACGCATATGTATACAAGGGCCAATTGCTGTTGTTTATCCTGAAGGAGTATGGTATCACTCATGCACTCCCGAAGTGCTTGAAGACATTATCCAATCACACCTTATTAAAGGTGAAATTGTGACACGATATCAAATTAAAAATGAGCGTTAAAAACCATAACCAACTGGGTGAACTCATGCTCAACGCTTAAATAATCTTTCCCTTACAATGACTTACCAATGCGGCGCGCTCCCCATAGGAAAGTTGACTGCCACTCTGGTAAATTTAACTTTAAAATACGTTTGAACATTTTCTCTAACTTTTAGTGGAACTATCTAGCAAAAAGTAAGCCAATTTGTTGAATAAAACAACAAATAGCTGCCCTATTTGATGAGTTACACAACATAAAATCACAAAGCTAACTGTCTCTGACTACTTAATTAAAACGCAACTGATCGTTAATTCATTGCAGGGAAATTCTCAAAGACAAAAATCACCTCTGAGTTGAATTAAAATTATTCGCATACTACCAAGTTTTACGCTACTATGTTTTAAACAATTAAAAAGGAGATCGTATTATGGATATGCAAAATGGATGCAATACACAGCCATTACAGACACACGTTTATAATGACGCTATGGCAATGCTTAAAATGGGTGTGCCGATTTCTGTTGTCGCTAAAACTTTACAGATTCCAAGTGAACAGATTCGCCATTTGAAAAATGAACGCAGTAACAATAATGAATAAAGCATAAGAATCGATTAGGATAATACTCAATTTAACAAACCTTCCTTCAGTTATGATTCCTAATGATGCTGCGGCACGCAATGAAGCACTGAACCCCAGAAAATCCTTTATCGTACAAGCACCTGCAGGCTCTGGCAAAACCGAGACCTTGACACAACGTTATTTAAATCTACTGGCTCATGTTGAAGCACCTGAGGAAATTATTGCCTTAACCTTTACCAATAAAGCTGCTAATGAAATGCAGCAGCGGATTTATCAATCCCTCTTAGCGGCACAAAATAATCCTGAACCAGATGAGCCACATAAGAAGCTTACTTTTAAGCTTGCCCAACAAGCCCTATTACAAGACAAATGCAAACAATGGCAGCTGTTAATGAGTCCTAAGCGCTTGCGCATTATGACCATTGATGCATTTTGTCAGAGCCTATCCAAACAACTCGTGTTTGAAACCGATGAAGCATTTAATGCCGAGATTAGTGACGCCCCTGAGCTGTTGTATGAACAAGCCATTGATGATTTTATCAATGACACGCAACAACAAAGTCCTTATTATCAGGATTTACATGATCTGTTAGCTCATCTTGATAATGATATTACTCGCGTAAAGAGCCTGCTTAGCAGTATGCTCTCAAGACGCGAGCAATGGCTTGGCATCTTGCTATCATCTCAACTGATAGATACCGATACAACACACAGCAAAAAAAGTAAAACAATTATTGAGTCTGGCTTTACAGCGCTTTTTGCTGAGCTTCAACGGCGCTTAAGTACATTGTTAAACATCGATCAAAATCAATTGATCTTAAATGAAATACTGGCATTTTGTGATAATAAACATAACGACACCCTGATAGATCAAGACAATCCGATCTTTTGGCAACGACTCATTAAACTGCTTTTTACCAATGACAATACTTTTCGTAAAACTTTTAATGCAAGACAAGGCCTACCCGCCAAAGATGCTAAAGCAAAAAATTATGCCCAATGGCTTATTGAATATACGCAATCGTTTAGCGATAACAGTATATTACACATTTATCCATTAGTTGCTGAAATCCGTCTGTATGAAAACTTATTATTAAACGATCAAGAGTGGCTGATATTAAGTGCGATCGCGCGTATTGCATTGCGCTTGGTTCAATATTTAAAGCTTGTGTTTAAAGCACGCGCTTTGCTTGATTTTAATGAAGTGTCGCTACAAGCGTTATCAGCCCTTGGCAACAGTGAGGCACCAACTGATTTGATGCTTTATCTTGATCACCAAATCAAGCATCTTTTGATCGATGAGTTTCAAGATACCTCAATTTTACAATTTAAGTTACTGCAAATGCTCACGCTTGAGTGGCAACCCAATGATAGTAAAACACTGTTTATTGTTGGTGATCCAATGCAGTCTATCTATCGTTTTCGCCAAGCGGAGGTTAATCAATTTATAGATGTTAAAACACATGGCATCAATCAAGTAGCACTTGATTTTCTACCGCTTGATTGCAATTTTCGCTCACACAAATCAATTGTTGATTGGGTGAATCATCATTTTTGCAGCATCTTTCCTAA
Organism: Cysteiniphilum sp. 19S12-1; assembly: GCF_052030685.1. Classification (NCBI taxonomy): domain Bacteria; kingdom Pseudomonadati; phylum Pseudomonadota; class Gammaproteobacteria; order Thiotrichales; family Fastidiosibacteraceae; genus Cysteiniphilum; species Cysteiniphilum sp. 19S12-1. The sequence goes on along the minus strand of NZ_JBQAJM010000015.1, from coordinate 45,587 downwards.
AGAAGATGATAGAAACTATGGTGGCATTAGCTACGCGCCGGCAACAACGTTATCGCAAGAGACTAATCAAGAGGCTATTAATTATCGATTATTTGCAGATTCAACACAAGAAGCATTGTTTATTGCCGATAGTATCAAAACGCATCTTAATAAACATCCAGATCATCAAGTTGCTATTTTAGTGCGTACTCGCAGCCATTTAAAACATCTTGTGCCTGAATTAAAAGCTCAAGGGATTGACGTTGTTGAAAATGAAATAGAAACATTCTACCACCAACCAATGATTATGGATCTATTGTGCCTTTGTGCACTTTTAAACAATCCTGAGCAGTCTATTTACTGGGTGAGTTTATTACAGTCACCCTTGTTTGGCTTTTCTTTAAATGAACTGCAAACGATTGAAAAAATAGAATTAAATGAGCAACAAAGTCAGATACCTCATTCGTTTTATGACAAGTTAGCACGTTATCTTGGTACGCACCGAACACACCCTCATCAACAAAAAGCATTTTATTTTATAAGCTGGATCAACGATGCTTTTTTTAATGGTGTGCGCAGCAGTTTGATAGCGCGCTCAAAGATTATTTGGCAAGCACTCGATGGCTTTAGTATTCATCAAGATCATGCGCTGTTTGCAAACTTTATTAACCTTTTGCAAAATCATTTAACCGACGACAAAACGGCTATTGCACAATTTGATCGCTTTGTCGCACAATTAAAACGCAAGTTCGTTAGTAGTCCATCACAAAGCAATGTATTGATTATGACTATCCATAAATCCAAAGGTTTGGAATTTGATTTTGTGATTTTGCCGCAACTTGATAAGCGCGGCAAAGCAGATGGCACCCCCCTTTTCTTGCATGATACGGTACGCTTGAGCGATGGCAAAGATCATTTATTACTAAGCCCTATTAAACATAGCTGGGACAAAGACACACCGCCACTTTTCAAAGTCATCCAAAGCATGCAAAAAAAGCGTGCTGAGTATGAGCTGCAACGGCTCTTATATGTTGCTGTCACTCGCGCGAAATCAACGCTTTTATTTACTGCGGTTACTGACAATGGCAATGATATCAAAGCTGCTAATAATAGCTTTTTAGCACTTCTAGCTCCACTGAATCTCCCTTGGGTGACGTGTGAGGATTCAAATACTGATATTTCAGCTGATAAAGAGCCAAGCCCACGCTATAAAGTAATCAAGCAAATCCAAAGCTACTCAACCACTACCGTACCCAACTTTGAACATTATCAAACATTACTTGAAACAGATAAAGCAGATGATTTAAATCACCCTGATCTTAGTGAACTAGTGCTCAGTAGTGAACGTCAAATCGGCTCGGCATTGCATCAACTGTTTAATTACTTAAGTAGCTCCAAAGATAACATCAACCATTGGCAAAATTATTTTGCACTTTGCTTGCATCAACACGCGATTACCAAAATCAATCACGCGCAATCATATGCTTTAGCTAAAGAGGCAATAGCCAATACACTAACGCAATATCCTTCTATTCTTACTGCTTCCGGCATGCATGAACAAGTTATACTCCATTCTAGCTTTGGCAAAACTCAAAAACACATAGCTGATCGAATTATTATCGAGAATGATCAATATCATATTATTGATTATAAATTTGCTAGACCACTGAGCAATGAGTCTTTAGAGGACTTTGCAAGCACCCAGATAGCAACCTATCGTGTACAACTTATCAACTATCAAAAGCTGATTGCTCGCTACTTTAGAATAAACTCTGGGGATATCAAGCTGTCACTTTATTTTCCATTGATTCCGCACCTTCAAAATTTGTAAAATACTGAAAACTCCCCAAAAATTTAAAAGTGTGCACAATACGCCCGTAGCAATGATACAAGAACAGGAATCACAAGGATGGCGCACACTACTTTTGGTAACCACATGAGTAAACTATTAAACAAAATGGCATCAAAGGTGTCTTTTAAAAAATGTGAAGACAATACTGGAAAAAGTTTTAGAGCATGGCAGCTTAAACCTTTACTCAATCAGTAGCAGCCAAAAGGAGTACGAAAAATTGAGACGGACAATTACAGGTGACAATAAGCTAAATTACTTTGACCCTGAGCAAATTAGTGAAGTGTTATGTACTGAAACAGCCAAGAAATACGAAGCTGCCGATAATGTTATTTTGATTCATGATCCTAGTGAGATACGCAAAAAATATACCAAGCAAGCAGAGCCTATAGGAAAAGTAAAGGATCTGAATAAGAAAACCATTAATGGCTACAGCAGCTTCAATACAATTGCCGTTAATTTAGATAACAAGCAGATTGATTTATTAAGTCATGAGTTGTACAGCAACAAGCAGCCAGAGTTCTTATCAAAAGAAACGATTGAACAGTTAAGTGCCGGTGAAGATATCGTGATTTCACAGGCGTCTAGAGAAGCCTTTGATGAACCGATGCTTTTAATCACGAATAAGCAACTTGTGAATCAATATGACGTTTACAACGTATATGATTGCTATTTAAAGCGCTCTCGTATTGAGGGTGTGTTTAAATTTATCAAAGGTAAGCTTGGCTGGGAAGAGTTTAGACTTAAAAATTTTGAGGGAATTAAAGCCATTACTGCTATTGGTTTCTTTGTCGCATCTTATTTATATGAAATTGGTCAAGGTGAAGTTTATGATGACTTTGTTGTATTGATTTGCCTATTCAGTTATATATTTTACAATCAGCTGATCGATGGATATCTAAACACTCTTTTGCTAATGCTTATTTTTGCCTTTTTTGGAATGCTCGCATCAACCTACACTGTTATAATAGCCGAAATATCTCAAGCAAACTTTAGATGTAGAAGCATCGGGCTATCCTACAATCTTAGCTATTCAATATTTAGCGCGCCAGTTCCTGCGTTATCAATACTCATTTTAGACTCTACAAATTTAATAATGCTACCATTTTGGTTAATCGCTTTAAGTTCAATCATTGGCATAATCGGAACTGTAGCAACACTAAGCATATGGAAAAATATAAAGCAACATCAAACCTTAGCATACAATCAAACCACATAAATTATAAGGAAACACTATGGAAATCTGGCTAGACAGTTCAAACTTAACAGACGCTACATATTTTGATGCCATAGGGTTAATAAATGGCATCACAACTAATCCTAAGATATTAGCAAACAGTCAAGACAGTCCCTTGACTACGCTGCAAAATCTGCTTGCCGTAAATAAGCACCCCGTATGCGTTCAGGTTACCGCAACTGATGCAAATGCGATTATTGCTCAAGCTCAGCATCTAAGGACTATATCTAATCGTTTTATAATAAAAATCCAAGCCAATGAGCAAGGCTTTAAGGCTATGAAAGAGCTTATAAGTGAAAACATTCCCGTATTATCAACAGCTGTTTTTACTGCCGCGCAGGTGCTTACATCTTGCAAACTCAACGTTGACTACATTGCGCCATATTTAAATCATATTAAACAATCAAATCAAGACTGGCAAAAAGAAATTCAACGCATGTCTGATATTGTCAAAAGCTTTAACTGCAAAAGTAAACTGATGATGGCAAGCATAAAAAAAAGCATTGATGACATTTACTACAGCATGGACATTGGTGCGCAAGCGGTGACTGCACCAAGTGATGTTTTACGACAATCAACCGCAGAACCGATGCAAACATCTGACGCGTTAAAGATGTTCAGCGACAGCTGGGCGACTGTCGAGGATGATTTGTTTGGTCACCAAATTATAAGTGGCTAAACTTGAATCCAAGCTTAAATCCACAAGCTCTGGCATAATTTTCTAAAGTGCTGACTTTTGGGTGAGTTCCAAGCTTCTCTAGCCGACACACATTACTTCTTGTGGTGCCCATCTTTAAAGCTATTTGCTCTTGAGTAAGACCTGATTTTTTACGAAGATGTATTAACTCATTAATCAACTCAAACTCCGCACCAAGCTTATTGTATTCGTGCTTGACATTATCATTTTTAAAAGCTTGCTCTTTTAGCTGTTTAAGATTCACTTTTAACCTCCTTCATTCGGTTTATAGCTACCTCAAGTTCTTTCTTTGGTGTTTTCTGGGTTTTCTTTACAAAAACATGCAAAACTATTATCTTTTTACCATCAACATAACAGAATATGCTTCTAGCGATACCTTCTAACGCTTTGGCTCTCAGCTCAAACAAGCCATTGCTTAACGCCTTAGTATGAGGCTCGCCTAACTGCGCCCCATGTTCTTCCACTAAATCAAACAATCTTAACATTTTTGCTTGCAGCTTAACTGGAAGTTCTAAAACATTTCTTTCAACTCCAGAATAAAATTCTACAACCCAAGACATCACAATCATCCTCTTACAATGTTATCCCTTATGATAACATCAAAATGCAGAATATCAAGAATATTGCAGTAACGATTGGAAAACTGCCGAGGATGATTTGTTTAATAGCCCAACTACAGCAAATAACTTTGTGTAGCAAAAATTTAAAATTTACACAAACTCAACTCATACCATCAGTTATCTTAAATCAAAATTTTTATCAGTTGTGCTACCTTGCTTTGTTACCTGCAGTGGATATTTCTCAGGTAACAATATTTTTCTTGTTACCTATACGTTACCTATAGTTTAAATTTTATTTTGAAAGCTTCGCAATTAATTTCTCTAAAAAGCTTATGGGAAAAGGATTTGAAGGTGGTGGGCCCTGCAGGACTCGAACCTGCGACCAACGGATTATGAGTCCGCTGCTCTAACCAACTGAGCTAAGAGCCCTTAAACTTCCGGCTATTTTAGCCCATCATCTTAGTTTTGCAAGCATAATTCTGCTGTTTCCCACGCAGTTTTACGAAAAATAGGTAATTCTGGTTCATACTACCTAAAAGTGTGTTTATACTGTAATCTGACAAGATTTCTCAACAAGGTTAAATCAATGCATTCATTACACACATTAACATCAGCACGTTTACATTTTTCCGCTCACTTTGATGAAAACCACCATAGTGCAGATCTCATTATTGCGATTGCCGATAACGAAGTACAATGGCAAAGTTTGCCTTCAGGAGAGCTCCTTTACGCACGCAAACAATCTCAAGCGCCAAAGTCCAAAAAAGGCTATCACACACAACTACCCAATGCCAAAGGCACACACATTATCATCAAAGAAAATGTTGGCGAATGTGAGCTCTATTTATGGCTTAAAGATTTATCTGAACTACTTAAAGGTACAAATATCGCCAAGGTCAAGCATATTGTTTTCCTTGCCGAAAATGCTGTCGAATCAACAGCTGAGGCTTGCATGCGCGCACTATTGGCACATACTGAAGAGATGCCTAATTATAAACGTGAACATAAAGCACAAGAGGTTAGCATTGAGATCATTGGCGATTATAGCGAAAGTGATTTTCTCGATGTACTTGCTAAGCACAAAGGTAATGCTCTTGCTCGCCGCCTAACTATTTTCCCAACCAATTATTTAACTCCGCAGATTTATATCAACCTACTAAAAGATATCGCCAAATGCGAGAATTGGCAATACACGCTCTATGACAAAGAAACCTTAGCTAAAATGGGCGCTGGTGCCTTTAGTGCGGTAGCACGCGCCTCTGAGATTGCGGGCATTGTCAAGTTAACCTATACGCCTAAAGACTATAATAAAACAATTGCTTTGGTTGGCAAAGGAATTTGCTTTGACACCGGTGGCGTAAGCTTAAAGCAACCACAATATATGTATGGCATGAATGATGACATGATGGGCAGCGCGGTTGCTGTTGGCAGCTTGCTGTCATTAAGCCTCTTGCAAGTGCCTTATCAAGTACACTGTTATCTTGCAATCACCAACAACAACATTGGTGAGCGCGCTTTCCTACCCAATGAAGTGGTCACAGCCTTAAATGGTAAGACAATTGAAGTGGTTGATACCGATGCTGAGGGACGCATGGCTTTATCTGATACCTTATGTTTAGCAAGCCAAGATAAACCTGAAATGATCCTTGATTATGCGACACTAACAGGTGCTGCGGTGCGTGCACTCGGCACTGAATACTCCGCCATCTTTAGTAATAACTATGATTGGCAACCAAACTTAGTTAAATATGGCGCCAAATGCGCTGAAAAAGTCTGGCCTTTCCCAATGGATAAACATTATCTTAAAGCACTTGACTCGGATATTGCGGATTTAAAACAATGCTATGTCACTGGTAATGCTGATCATATTTTGGCTGCTAAATTCTTACAACAATTTGTCGGTAAAGACATTCGTTGGCTACACATGGATTTAGCTTCATGCCGCCATAAGGATGGACTAGCACCCATACCTACTGAAATCAGTGGTGTTGGGGTTTGGTATACCTGTGAGCTTGTTGAACAATTCTTAGCTTAAGATCGTTAGTAATGATGGAAGAATAAGTTGAGTTTTAATTACCCCCCTCACCCGCGCAGCTTAAGCTGCACGACCTCTCCGACAAGGGCAGAGGTGCTAGCTGATGCAACTTATTTTTAATATACTTAATGCGCCTCATCCCAATTATTGCCAATGCCAACATCAACAATCAATGGCACTTGTAATAATGCGGCTGATTCCATAAATTGTTTAATCTCTTTACTCATTTGCTCTATTTGATCTTCTTTGACTTCAAATACCAACTCATCATGCACTTGCATAATCATTCGCGCATCAATATTCTCGTTGATAATCCACTCATCAATTAGAATCATAGCGCGCTTGATAATATCAGCAGCAGAGCCTTGCATCGGCGCATTAATAGCAACACGTTCTGACGCGCGCCTTTTTGCCATATTACGTGAATTAATCTCAGGCAAATGCAAACGTCTACCAAAAATCGTCTCAACAAAACCATGCTGCATAGCATACGCCTTAGCATCTTCCATATAGCGCTTAACCCCAGGATAACGCGCAAAATAGATATCAATATACTCCTGTGCCTCGCCGCGTGGAATACCTAATTGCTTTGCCAAACCAAATGCGCCCATGCCATAGATTAAGCCAAAATTGACTGCCTTAGCTTGACGACGTTGCTCGGGTGTCACATCATCCGGCTTAATACCTAATGTTTCCGCTGCTGTTGCACGATGCACATCTAAACCTTGCTGAAATGCATGAAGCAAATTAGGATCTTGTGATAAATGCGCCATGATTCTAAGCTCTACTTGTGAGTAATCAGCGGCTAGTATCTTATAACCTTTCTCAGCAATAAATGCCTTTCTAATCTGGCGCCCAACACTTGAACGAATCGGGATATTTTGCAGATTAGGCTCAGTTGATGATAAACGCCCCGTACTTGTCACTGCCTGCTGATAGGAAGTATGCACTCTCGATGTTTTGCTATTGATCATCAATGGTAGTTTGTCAGTATAGGTTGTCTTTAATTTCACTAAATGGCGATGCTCGATAATAAGCTTAGGCAAGTCATATATCTCTGCCAACTCCTGAAGTGCATCTTCTGCGGTTGATGCTTGCCCTCCTTGTGTTTTTTTCAAGATTGGTAAACTCATCTTATCATAGAGAATCTCACGCAATTGTTTGGGTGATGATAGATTAAAATCTTCCCCCGCCAATTCAATACACTCTTTTTCTAACTGAGCTATTTTTGCCGTGAGTGAGGCACTTTGCGCTTTTAACAAGTCCGCATCAACTTTTACACCGATACGTTCCATGCGATCAATAACAAAGCTCACCGGTAATTCTTCTTTGATATACAACTGGCGTAAACTGTCGATATATTTTAATTCAGTCCAGATACGCTCATGCAAACGATAGGTAATATCGGCATCCTCCGCGGCATAAAATCCGGCCTTAGTAATATCGATCTGATTAAAGGTAAGTTGGTTTTTACCTTTACCTGCTAACTCTGTAAAACTGACTGTTTTAATTTGTAGATAATGATTAGCCAATGAATCCATATCATGCCTTGTTGCTGAGCTATTTAACACATATGACTCAAGCATCGTATCATATTTAACACCTTTTACATTAATGCCCACACTACTTAAAACTTTTAAATCAAACTTGGCATTTTGGGCAATTTTAGCAACCTGGTCATCTTCTAAAATCGGCTTAACTTTATTAACAACCCACTCTAGAGGTAATTGTATTGGTGCACCTTCATAATCATGTTGCAATGGAATATAGACCGCGTGATGTGGCTTTAATGCAAATGACATGCCAACAAGACGCACATTAAAGGTATCTAAAGAATCTGTTTCGGTATCAAAAGAAAAAATTTCAGCTTCTGCTAATTCAGCATAAAAGGCATTGAAATCATCTTTCGTTAAAATAACCTGATAGTTTAAGGTTGATTGAGCATCAACAGGTTCCACTGGATTGTTTGGAGCATCAGTCACAATACTTGCTTGATACTCAAGCTCACGCAACCAACCTTTAAATTCATATTGTGTAAACGCTTTCTTAAGGTAACCAACATCCGGCTTAACACAAAGCATATCTTGAACTTTATATGGTAGTTCTAGGTCGCATTTAATCGTAGCTAGCTGATAAGACAGTGGCAGAAAGCCAATACTATCCCTTAGATTCTCACCAACCTTCCCAGATATTTTATCCGCATTATCGATGACTCCTTGCAGGCTTTGATATTCTGCTAACCATTTGACTGCCGTTTTTGGTCCAACCTTTGGCACACCGGGGATATTGTCTGATGTATCTCCAACCAAGGCTAAATAGTCAATAATCTGTTCAGGGGTGACGCCAAATTTAGCAATGACTTTTTCGCGATCAGTGATTTCATTCTTCATGGTATCTATTAAGGTGATATGCGTATCAACCAATTGCGCCATATCTTTGTCACCCGTTGAAATGACTATCTCATGCCCTTGACTGGCAAAGCGTTTAGCCAATGTACCGATGACATCATCGGCTTCAACCGCATCGATGACGATCAATGGAAACCCAAGCTTTTGCACCATCTCATGTACAGGAGATATTTGAGCTCTTAATTCATCCGCCATTGCCTTACGATTGGCTTTATATTCAGGGTAAAGATCATGCCTGAAATTTTTACCCTTAGCATCAAATACGACAGCAATATGATCGGTGTTTAGCTGTTTAGGCAATTTTTTTAACATATTGATTACACCGAAGATTGCACCTGTTGGTTCACCTTGGCGATTGGTTAATTGGGGTAAGGCGTGAAACGCACGAAAAAGATAAGATGATCCATCAACAAGAACGATTTTTTGAGTGTTTGACATACAAGCAATCTGATTTATAAAAAGATAAGCTATCATACCCGATCAGGCTTTAAAGATGTAGTACTCTCAGCGGTAGTCACTGAAATAAAGATATCCTGCTTAGTAATGATCTCAAATTGCATCCGTTAGTACCTCTCCACTTGCGGGATTGCTCGTGCAGCTTAAGCTGCATGGGTGAGCGTCCCCAACTGTTTTGCGCTGATGGTACCAGAGTGAATGCGCAGAGGAGGTGTGCTTTTTGTATTTGAAAGTCACAAGTATTAGGTTCCAATGTCATTTTTGATGTGTTGGCGTTGAGACAGTCATTCCTTACTCGCTTGTTTGAAGTCATAATATTTTTTACTTACTTTCCTTTACATTATTTATCAAAAGTAGCCTTGGCGAGAATATTAATAATAAATAAACAATAAAACTTAGTAATGTATACAAATTCATACTTGACCATTCATTTTCTTTTAAAAATATATTAATTAAACTTAAAGGTAATGACAAAATTGTTAATACTCCTTCGTATATAGATATATAAAATAGAGACATAACAAAAAAAGAAAATGCACTTAGTTCATGAATACTTTTAATCCTTATATTTAATGGTACTAATAAATCAGTCAATGGCTTTCTATAAAAATAAAAAATAAAGGAAATTAAAAAAGCAATAATGGTGAAAATATCAATGCGTAGTATTTCAATATAAAACTAGAATTATAATCTACCTTAAAAGATAGGCTTTGTATATTTAACAAAACAGTCATAACTGCTCTTGTAAAAACAAATGCTGAAAAAAGTATAAATAATTTACGTGAAATCGATTCAATCATAAAAAATTTCATTCTTGACCTCATCATCTATAAACAAAACCCCACCCAATTCAAACCGATCTCCCCGTCAATGTGGGACACTTTTGATTTTCGGATTTCATAATATATTCAAACTGTTTTGGTGTCATATAATTTATCTTTGTGCATAACTTGCCAAACTCTATTAATCGGCCTTACGACGTAGGAAAGTAGGAATATCTAAATATTCATTATCACCTTCAGCTGCCACTTTCTGTTCTTTTTCAACTTCTTGCGCTTCAACTGATGGTGCTTGACGTCTTAACGTATTATTGGTATTTGCACCATTTTCTGATGATTTAAATGATACATTTTGTCGACCATAAGGACTTGCTGATTTTTGACCTGTCGCACCACTGACAAATTTCGCATGCTCATCAGCTGTATCAAGACCAGTCACAACGATAGTTACACGCAACTCATCCGACATATCCGGATCAATCACCGTACCAACAACAACAGTTGCTTGATCTGAAGTAAATGCTTTAATCACATCACCCACTTCTTCAAATTCACCAATAGACATATCCATACCTGCCGTGATGTTAACAAGCACACCTTTAGCACCCGCTAAATTGACATCCTCTAACAATGGGCTTGCCACAGCGGCTTCTGCTGCTTCACGCGCACGATTTTCACCAGCTGCCGTTGCCGTCCCCATCATTGCAACACCCATTGCTGACATTACGGTTCTAACATCCGCAAAGTCGACGTTGATTAAGCCAGGACGTGTGATCAATTCAGCAATACCTTGTACCGCACCTTGCAATACACCATTAGCTGCTTTAAATGCATCTAATAAACTAATATTTTTGCCCAATACGCTTAGTAATTTTGCATTAGGGATGGTAATCAATGAATCAACGCTTTGTGATAATTCGCTAATACCATACTCAGCCAACTGCATTCTGCGACGCCCTTCAAATGGGAATGGCTTAGTGACCACAGCCACGGTTAAAATACCCATTTCTTTAGCAACTTCAGCAATAACAGGAGCAGCACCCGTACCCGTGCCACCACCCATACCTGCGGTAATAAACACCATATCAGCACCTTCTAGTGCTTGCTGAATACGTGCTCGATCTTCTTGTGCCGCGCGCTTACCCACTTCAGGATTAGCACCAGCGCCTAGACCTTTCGTCAACTCATTACCGATTTGAATCGCATGGCGCGCACTTGAATTTTTAAGCGCTTGCGAATCGGTATTGGCGCAAATAAACTCAACGCCTTCGATATTTTGTGTCAACATATGCTCAACAGCATTGCCGCCGCCACCTCCAACACCAATGACTTTAATAACGGCATTGTCTGTCAACGATTCTGAAATTTCAAACATGTAATGGACTCCTTTTGTAACACTATATTTTAATTCTTAATTCTTAATTCTTAATTCTTAATTCTTAATTCTTATTAGACTTACTATATTTATTTAAATGCTTTTTAAATATTAAAAATGCTTACCAAACCAACCTTTCATTTTACCCCACATACCAGAGCTTTCAGCATCTTCTTCATACGTCAGCTGCCCTTCTTCAATCTGCATATGACTATATTTAATTAAACCAACACCTGTCGAGTGCACAGGATTATGTAGTACATCTTGAACACCCGTTATATTAGTAGGACCTCCAATACGCACAGGCACTTTAAATATTTCCTCTGCTAATGGCGCAATACCTCTCATCTTAGCAGCACCACCGGTTAAAACGATACCGGCTGAAATTGCTTCTAATAAGTTATTCTTATCTAGCGCCTCATATACGATACCAAACAATTCTTCTGTTCTTGCTTCAATAACACCGGCTAGTGTTTGCAACGGCACGCGTCGCGCTAAACGATCCGCAAGTCCTGGAATCTCAATCGCATCATCCGATTTAACCAAATTACTCATTGAGCAACCATATTGGATCTTGATCCGCTCAGCAGTATCTGTTGCGACACGCAAAGCATGCGCTATATCACTAGTGATCTGACTTCCTGCAATTGGAATAACTGAAGTGTATTTAATCGCTCCTTCGATAAATACAGCCACGTCAGTCGTTCCAGCTCCAATGTCAATCAAGCAAACACCCAACTCTTTTTCATCATCGGTTAAAACGGCATAGCTTGAGGCAAGCTGTTCAAGTACGATATCTTGAACTTTAATACCGCAACGATTCACACATTTTTTGATATTCTGCACAGCACTTGAAGAAGCCGTCACCATATGAACTTTGGCTTCTAAACGAACACCAGACATACCTAATGGCTCTTTGATTCCATTGTGATTATCAATCATAAAATCTTGATACAAAATATGCAAAATCTCTTGATCTGCCGGCATTGGCACGGCTTTTGCTGATTCGATAACACGATCTAGATCACGTTGTGATACCTCTGCACTCTCAATAGCAACAACACCATGTGAGTCAAAGCTACGAATATGACTTCCAGCAATACCAATATAAGCTTCTTTGATGCTAAAGCCGCACACATCTTCCGCTTCTTGCACGGCTTTTTGAATGGCTTTAACCGTTGCATCAATATTGACGATCACACCCTTTTTAAGGCCTTTTGAAGGCTGTGTACCAATGCCAATAATATTGATCTGCTCATCTTCATTTAACTCTGCCACCAAAGCCACAACTTTTGACGTTCCGATATCAATGGCACATAATATCTTCTTTTCCACGATTTCAGACATATTCTAGATACTCATTCCAGTTTTAGTGTTTTAACTTACGTCGCATTCTTTTGTTACTTACCCTGAGCCTCAATGATATCGCGTATCATTTTCAACCAAAAACAAGGGCAAACCAACCTAAGCTAAGGGTTTCAACCAAATTGCTGTATACTCTAACATAAATTCGGCAAAACTGAATCTTGCTTATACGGTAAACTTACGATTTTTTGTTAATTTTAAGCCTTTTGAGCATCATTATCCGTCGCTTTGAAGCCAACAGCAAAACCACTATGATAACGCATATCAACCGTCGCTAATTTTTTACCCTTAGGAATTTCAATACTTTTATAGTTCTGTAATAACTGTAACAGCTTTTGCTCAATCTGACTCGAGCCAAGCCATACTCTAACATCCGTATTTAATGTCACTTGCCATTGATTACCTTGAAAACTAATATCACGAATGCTAAATCCATTGTCTGCTGCTATTTTCTGTAAACGCTCATAAGTCTTTTCTATTGTGTCAATATCATCTTTCTGCCCATAGAAAACAGGTAAGTTTCCTATGCCTGAGAAATATTTTGGTGCAATAACCTCTTTATCTTCAAGTAGTATTTCATTGCGCGAATTCCAATAGGCTTTTGGTTGATACTCTGTTAATTCAACAACTAATTGATCAGGCCACTGTTTTTGCACTTTGATTTCTTTGATGCCTGGGTATGCTTGAATGGCTTGTGTCACATTCTCGACATCAAGTTCCCACCACGTGTCTTGTTGAAAGGGTTTAATCAAATCAATAATCTGTGGCTTTGAGATATAATCAAGCTCGCCTTTTGTTACAATCGCAACTTTCTGTAAATGCGCACTACTTTCCTTAAACACATAGCGCACACTTAGCAAAAGTCCGACAAAAATTAAGACGAAACAGGCTGACTTGATATATAGCTTTAGTTTCATAATGAGCTTTCTAATATTTTAAGTACAAGGGTTTCAAAATCCCAACCATGTGCCTTAGCTGCTTGCGGCACTAAACTTAGGTTAGTCATTCCTGGCACTGTATTGACTTCTATCAGGTATAATTCATTATCTGTAGATAGCATAAAATCAACACGCCCCCAACCACTGCATCCTACCGCTGAAAATGCTTTCAGTGCAATACTTTTAAGATTTTGCTCCATGTCTGCTGTTACTCCACTTGGACAATGATAGCAAGTCGCAGCTTCCTTAGTATACTTAGCTTCATAGGTATAAAACTCAAGCTTTGGTTCAATCCAAATAGATGGCAACGCGACCTGATCAACAATTGAAACAGTAAGCTCTTTGCCTTCGATCCATTCTTCTGCCATCACCTCACCATATTGCGATGCATTTTCATATGCTTCAACTAAGGCTTCTATTGATAATGCCTTATGAATGCCCACACTTGAACCTTGGGTTGTCGGTTTTATTGCCAATGGAAATTTAAGACCCGATACATCAAGCCGCTCATCGATTATTTTTGACTTAGGTGTTAATAAACCTTCGGCTTGCCATAGCTTTTTGGTTCGCATTTTATCCATTGCTAAGGCGCATCCCAGTGTATTAGATCCTGTATACGGAATACCTAATTGATGTAACAATGCCTGAACATGTCCGTCTTCGCCATCACCGCCATGCAGCATAATTAAACAGCGATCAAGGTTAGCATTAACAATCTTATTAACTAACTCTTTACCTGAAGCATCAATGGCAACCACATCAATACCAAGCTTCTCTAATGCGTCAATGGCTGCAGCACCTGAACGTAATGACACCTCACGTTCAGCAGAGCATCCGCCGTACAACACTCCAACCTTGCCAAATGTATGCTTTATATGTAACAAGCAAAACTCCTAAAACAGCAACTCATTCAAATGACAAATATGTTAGTCAGATTCGTTTGTTTTATCTAGCGCAATCTGGCAGCAAATATACAGATGAATTGAATCAAATTAAAAGTTACGAAAACAACAGTTAATTACCTGTAATTGATAGATGCATTACATGCTTGTTTGACTACCTTGCGCAATGGGCACACAACTTTAATGGGCATTAAGTCATACAATGAATCAAGAATAAGTTGAGTTTAATTACCCCTCAGCCGCGCAGCATAAGCTGCACAACCTCTCCCGCAAGGGGAGCTGAAAATGGGTATATACTTACTTTAATTTAGCAAGTTGTGTTTTTGCTTTGTCAGCCACATCCGCATATGGATATTTGTCGACAACACGTTTTAAGTAGGTGCTTGCTGTTTTGGTATTACCTTTGCTTAACTCCAATAATGCCAAAGCATAAGTGGCATCGGCAATTTTAATGCTTTTTGGATAACGAGTGACAATCGTTTTGAATTGTGCATAAGCGTCATCTATATTGCCATCAATAAGATATATTTGCCCTAATAGATACAATGATTCGGAGTAATGCTCACCATTGTAATAGGCTTTGAGATACTGTTTAAATAATTGCTCAGCCTCTTTATAATTCTTGGCTAATAATGCCTTATTGGCTTTATCAAAGGCTGCATTATCTTGTTGTAACTTAAGCTCTTTAGGTGATGGCTTATTTACTTCAGCTTTAAGGCTTTCAAGTTCTTTTTCAAAAGCGGCTAACTTAGTCGATACCACATCATTTAGTTGACTTATTTTATAACTATTAACCTCAATCTTACCGCGCAAATCAGCTAGCGTTTGACTAAAGTCCTGATTGCTCGCATTGGCTTGTTGATTAATCAAATATTGCACTTGATTATTCAATTTAGTTGTTTGCAATTGTAATGCTTGCACATCTGACTCAACACTTGCAAAATTGACACTAGGCAATAAAGCAATTGCCAATATGCCAATACCAATACCAATACTTTTGGTTTTCTTAAACGAAAGAAACATATGAATTAACCGCAAGTTTGTCCAAAGTCAAGTTCAGCACGTCGATCTAAATAATAGGCATGCTGCTGTGCTTTGGCTTTTGTCATCTCACCATAAAATTGTGAAGGTGCTGCCACAGGTTGCGACTTGCCATAGCTCACCGTACATAGCTGGCTGCCACTAACGCCTTGTTGTAGTAAATATTGACGCACGCTATCAGCACGACGCTGCCCAAGATTTAAGTTATATTTCTCACTCCCGCGCGGGTCAGTATGCCCTGCCAAACGTAGTGGTTGATTATATTTCAATAAATAACTTGCTACTTGATTTAGACATGTTTTCGCATCATTGGTTAATGAAGTACTATCAAAGGCAAAGTAAACTGTCTTACATGAGCTCATACTATTTAATGCTGCAATCATTGCTTGTTGTTGTACTGGCGTATATTGTCCGATATTGGCAATTTGACTTTGTAAATCAGCAATACTCTGGCTATCTAAGCTGCCTGCTTGCCCTAACGCATTCGTCTCAACACCACTGCCTTGTGCTGACATGCCTGCACTTCCCTCAGGACCAATACCTTCAATCGGTGCTTGACGCTGTGAAGCACATCCTGCGATCAATAATACTGACAAAATGCCTGCTGCCGCCAGTGAAGTGGACTTTTTAATTCTTAATTTCATTGGGTTTCCTTAAGCTTCTAGTTGTTTTTTAATTTAATTATTGGAGTTACGCTATTACACAGCTGGTGACCATGCGGGTGATTGAATGGCGCCTTGTGTGTTAGATGGTAAGCTAATTTGAACCTTGCCGTCAATCGACACCATCGCAAGATTGGCACCTCCTGAAGGCTGACCTTGTGCATAAATAACCATATTACCATCTGGTGACACACTCGGAGATGAATCCATTGAGCCATGCGTTAATACCGTAATCCTCTTATCTCTTAAGTCGACTTTGGCGATCTGCGTACCAGAACCACTGTCTTTTTGATACATAAACACAATACTTTGACCATTTGCCGTGTATTGCGGATCAAACGCTTGTTTTGTGCCATATGTTAAGCGCTCTGAAGCAGGATATTTGCTATCAATATCGGTGGTATAAATTTGTGGATTGCCACCACGGTTTGAGACAAAAGCAACCTCTTTACCTGATGGCGAGAAGGTTGGCGCTGTATTAATACCATTTAAAGTCAGCTTCTTATACAGTTTATCATTATTCAAATTCATTAAATAAATATTGGTATTCTCAGAATAGCCTTGAGATAACGCCATTGCCAAAGTTGTACCATTGGGTGAGAATGCTGGCGAGCTATTAATCCCTTCATAGTTCGCAACCTTTTTACGCTCACCGGTATAGACACCAATCGTATAAATTGCCATGCCACCCTTGTGATAACTGACATAGGCAAGATATTTGCCATCTTTCGACCAAGTCGGTGACATAATCGGCTCTTTGGTTTGGCGCAACAACACATGTGGATTAAAGCCATCATAATCAGACACCACCAGTTGATAAACTGCTCTTTTGACATTATAAGGATTTTCAACATCGATATATGCTAATTTTGATGTAAAGTAGCCTTTGCTGCCGGTAATCGCCTCATAAATATAATTACTAATGGTATGCGCTAATAATCGCAATTGACTTTCTTGAAGATTGGTAAATTTACGTGCACTTAACACCTTGCCACTGAGCTTACTGGCTAGCTCATACGTGATATTATAGCGTCCATTGTTTTTATCAATCTGTCCGATAAGTACATAATCTGCTGACCATTTCGACCAGATGATTTGTTGTACATTATCAATCTTTTGTGCAAAGTCTGACGTCTGTGGCTCAATACGCCCTGAATTGCGAAGGTCATCAGCAATAACCGCTGCAATACCATCTGGCAGCTGACTATTTTTAATCATTTGCCCATTAAATGGCATCACTGCCACAGGAATTTGTTGAGACACCCCCTGAGTAATATTAATGGTCAAACGTGCCTGCGCTGAGCAGGCTACTATCAATGTTAAAAAAAGTAACCAATATAGTTGTATCATTTTGCGCATATTTATCACCCTTGTTGTCCAAATTTAAAATCAATACCTTGTGCAATAAGCTCTCTTGCTTTTTTATCCTGCGGTAACGCTGGAGCCTGTGCATTTTTAAAGGCTAACAGCAGTGAACGATCACACTGTTTACTGCCACTGGAAACAGAAATTGCTGGATCAGCTCCAGGGACAATCATTACTGTAGGTAAATGATCTGCACTTATTTTGCGACAATCATCCATTATCCATACGGCTTCAATTCGCGCCTTATAAGCACTTGCATATGCTTGTAGCGCTTTTTCGGTCGCACTTTGCGCGTAAGCCTCCGCACTTTGCGCATTTAAATCACTTAATGCAGACTGCCTTAAGGCATCTAACGCGGCTTTTCGCGCCGCTGCTTCTTTTGCCTCTTTCTCTTCTTTTTCTGCCTGAGCTTTCTTGGCTTCGGCTAGTTTTTCAGCTTCTTGTTGCGCTTTTAGTTGCTCCGCCTTTTCCTGAGCAAGCTTTTGCGCTTTCTTTTGTGCTTCTTGTTGAGCTTTTAACTGTTTTTCTTGTTTTTCTTTTTCCGCTTTCTTTGCTTCTTCTGCTTGTGCTAAGGCTTTTTGCTTTTGCGCCTCTTTAGCTCGCGCCTCTGCCTCTGCTTTTAATTTGGCTTCTGCTAATGCTTTTTGTTTGGCAGCCTCTCTAGCTTTTAATTCCGCTTGACGCTTTATCTCAGCAGCATGTGCTTTTGCAATCTTCTCTTCAATCGCTTTGATCTTCTGTTGACGCTGTTCTTCTTTAGCAAGATTTTCTTGTTTTATTTGCTGCTGTTTTTGATCAAATGCAGCAACTTGCTGATCGACACTTTCACTGGAAATTGCTGTTGCTTGGACAACCTCCTTGCTATTCAATGTCACAACAGTACGTCCACCAGTAAGATTAAGCGTGTTCTTTTTTGTTTGCAAAACACTGGCAATGATAATTAAACCAATCACTAACGCCACATGCGACAAA
Source organism: Cysteiniphilum sp. 19S12-1 (assembly GCF_052030685.1). Classification (NCBI taxonomy): domain Bacteria; kingdom Pseudomonadati; phylum Pseudomonadota; class Gammaproteobacteria; order Thiotrichales; family Fastidiosibacteraceae; genus Cysteiniphilum; species Cysteiniphilum sp. 19S12-1. The sequence goes on along the minus strand of NZ_JBQAJM010000015.1, from coordinate 26,967 downwards.
ACAGAATAGCAAAAGCTCAAACGCTCAGGTGTTGCAGTGGCTGCCACATAAAGCCTCTTAACACATGCCTTTAGTTGATTAAACTTGCTTGATTGCTTTGACTTATTGGTCATAAATACGTCGCTTACTCTTTGGGATCATCAGTAACCAACCCAACACTCGCTACACCTGCTTTTTGCAGCAGAACCATCGCTTCAACCACTTGACCATAACTTGCATTTTTATCACCACGCACATAGATCTGCTTGTCTTTATCTTGCGCTAATGTCGTGGCAACAAGCTCACTTAGTTGACTTGCTGTTAATGCGTTTTGCTCATCATTGCGATTTATAAAATATTGACCTTGTTGATTGACTGTCACAATCAACGGTTTTTGATCAGAAGGTGGGATTTTCTTGGCTTGGGCTTGTGGTAAATCAACCTTGACACCTTGTGTTAGCATCGGTGCCGTAATCATAAAAATGATTAATAACACCAACATCACGTCAATATAAGGGACGACGTTGATCTCAACCATGGCTTGACGTTTGGTGCGACGCGAGTTTCTTCGACGCATTATGCTTCCTCGCTTATCTCAGGTTTATACGCTTCGCGATAAAGCAAAGTACATAATTCATCTTGAAAGTTTTCATACTCAAGCAACACCCCATCGACCAAACGTGAATAGCGGTTATAACCAACCACCGCAGGAATTGCCACAAACAGGCCTAAAGCTGTAGCAATCAAGGCTTCAGCAATATGTGGCGCCACCATTGACAAAGTGGCTTGCTCCACACCACCTAGGGCGGTAAACGATGCCATAATACCCCATACCGTTCCTAACAAACCAACATAAGGCGCAATAGAACCAATCGTCCCTAATAGCGAAATTTGATGTTCAAGTTTTTCACTTTCTTGCATCATTGCCACGCGCATTGAGCGCTCAACACCTTCTAAAACAACATCACCATGTAATTCACCTTGTTTACGTAACCGCATAAATTCACGAAAGCCACAGCTAAAAAGGTAGGATAACCCTTGGTTTTTGTGTTTATTGTGCTGCAGCTCTTGATAGACTTTATTGATATTTCCACTCGACCAAAAACGCTTAGCAAAAGCTCTTGCTTCAGTTTTGGCAGACTTCAGCACTTGATAACGCTGAATCATAATCGCCCACGACCAGATAGAACCAACGATTAAAATTAAAATAATTAACTGCACAACGATGTCAGCATTTAACACCAAATGCCAGAAAGACAAATTATTGGACACACAAGATCCTTTTAAACTTAAATAAAACAGGTGCTTTATTGTATTATGATTACATAAATTACCAAAGGAAATTACGGCGGATTTCTTATCTTGTTACAGCGCATAAGTAATATGAAAAAGCTTTTTTCACTTTAATGGCACTACCTTAATAATTAGCTTATGAATATAGGCTTTGCAACGAACTTAAATCTACCATCCCTGACAAAAATGGATTGCCGCGCATCCATGCTCGCAATGACACCTTCTGACTTGTCATCCTGAGCCAGGATGACGTGAGGATCCAATGCGAAGCTGCCATGGATGGTTAGAGATCCTGCTAAAGGTAGTGCTATTAACTTTTCACTTAACTTGCTTTTGCAATTCCCATAACCTGTTTAGCTCATCAGCATCCACATCAAGCATATTAAGATCTTGCGCTTTTAATGCAGCTTCCACGCCGCGAAAACGTCGGGCAAATTTTTGATTCGCTTGACGCATTAACATCTCAGGATCTGCTTTTAAGTGTCTGGCAAGATTGACACAGCTAAAGAGTAAATCACCAAGCTCATCTTGTGCTTTTTGCTGATCATGTAATAGCACTTCTTTAAGCTCATCCACCTCACTTTCAAGCTTGTCAAAGACATCTTCTATTTTCTGCCAATCAAAACCAACACCTGAGGCTCTTATTTGCATTTTCTTGGCGACAGTTAATGCCGGAAGATTCAAGGCAATACCATCAAGCTCACTGTTTAATTTGCCGCGTTCACGCCGTTTTATATCTAGCCATTGTTGCTCTAGCGTTTCAACATCTTTGATATTACCTTTATCAAAGACATCTGGATGGCGTTCAATCAATTTTCGGGCTAACGCATCCACTATATCGCCAAACTCGAATAATGCCTGCTCTTTAGCAATTTGCGCATAAAAAACCACTTGGTTTAACAGATCTGCCAACTCATATTTCACCGCTTCACTTGAGTTATTATCTATTGCATCAACTAACTCATAAGCTTCTTCAATCGTATATTCTGTTAAGCTTTGCCACGTTTGCGCTAAACTCCATGCGCACCCCTCATTTTTATCACGCAATGCCGACATCACATCCAAAAGATCAGACAGTTGATATTTCGCCAAGGTTTTAGAAGACATCTTTACGCGCTCTTAATTCACAAAATGCTGTTTGCGCATCAATGACATGCTCATTTTGCTGGCGTAGAGTTGCTTGAAGCTCACTTTCGTTTGCTCTAAAGAAAATATTCATTTGATTCTCATCAGCAAGCGTTGTGATCGGTTTATCCTCAGGCGCTATGTCCGTGACTTTATCAAACCAAAGACGATAATAATCATCTTGCGGCTGAATTGATTGCGCAAAAGACAAATTATTTTCAAAATAATCATGCGCTGGATACAGTTTTGTTGTTTCCGGCAGTGATCGCAATTTCTCAATGCTATGATATAAACGCAGCACATCCGCCGTACTATCTTTGACATTGCCAACACCTGCTGTAAATATCGTATCCCCACAAAAAAGAAGCTCTTGTTGCGGGAAATAAAAACTGACATGTGAGGCAATATGCCCAGGACACGTAATTACCTGACAATTCGCTGTATTAAAGTTCAGTATTTCATTATCTTTAACATAATGATCAACCTGATGACCACGATAATGCTCAAAATGTGCATAAACGGGAATATTGTATTTCGCCTTTAACGCAGCCACTGCTGCAATATGGTCACCATGATCATGCGTGAGTAAAATAGCTTCTGCTTCAATATTATATTCAGTTAAAAATTGTTCATAATGATCCGCCATTGTTGGATCAATAATCAACGCCTTATGATTGAGGTCGTTGACAACAAGATAATTATAATTTCTAAGTGGATTATTCAAATACCAACGTTTAACATATATCATAAATGCTCCAGTAATAATTGATCATGCAGCGCACGGTACTTTTGTGCTTGATTTGGCATCGATTGCTTATAAGCTAGTCGCTCTTTTGCTAATAAATATTTCAACTGTTCAGCTATCGTTAAAGCGCTTTCATGCACCTTGGATAAGTTTGCAGCGACAAATTCATCATCTTGATAAATCAAGGCAAAACTTATGACCAAGATATTCAAGCTTTGATCATCTTGATTTAGCTGTTTAAGCCAACATGAACGCACAAATTCATACGCCGCATTCTCTTTTGTAAGCTCTAAATATAAGCTAATAAGTGGTTTATCAAATGATGCTAGTAAGCGTTTTTGCATACGCTCTTTAAATTCAGCCTGTGGCACCAAACTATATAAACGATTGAAATATGCATATTCTGCATCAAGTGTCAGACTATGTGTCCGTGGCATACTTTGCCAGATTTCATTTAAATCGCGTAAGGAAATCGCATGACTAAATAACTGCTGAAATGCATTATCAGCAGTTAATGACGATAAAACTCGCTGATATTTTAATAGCGTGTTTTTCGCATCAATAATTCTTTTCTCAGCCAACTGGCTATTGATTAGCGCCTCAATAATTTCAATGCTATTTGGTGAGTCTTTGATTAATGCAACCAATAAAGGCATTGCTTCATCAAATGCTGCCACTTTATAAAAAACCATTGCCTGATAATAGCGCCAAACAAATGTCTTTTTGTTGGCTCTACTTGAAGTTTGCAAAATGCTTTGCAGCTCCTGATATTTACCTTGCGCTAACAAGCCTTGCCAATACAACATCACCAAGCCATCGCCAACTATAGGCATATTAAGCTTTGCTAGCGTATATTTTTTCTCTAATCGATGATGGTCTCTTAATAAATATGCCCTCTGCATTTCAACCAACTTATAAGTCAATCTATCGCGCCTACGTACACGCAAGCCTTGCCACCACTGTTTTGGGCTCAACAATACAAGTTTTAATAAGTGATATAAAAGACCAAGAATACAAAAGAGTGCGACAATCAATACCACAAAAAGCCATAGTGGTAATTTGATTAACGTATCTTTGACAAAAAATGCGACAACACCAGGATTAGCAATTACCCACAAGCTAATTAATACGGCTAACGCACAAATCAATACCAACCAGATGATTTTTTTCATCGCTGATTACCTTTGGTTTCAGTTGCCGGAATATCCTTGGATGAAAGGTTATCCCCTTTTAATATTGCATGAGTTAATGCATCAATATCACCATTTATCACATCGGTATTGATAACGTGAATCTTACTTATAACATCTATGATTTTCTTGCTAGAATCATCAGCCTTAAAATACTGCCCAAGTATTTGTTTAAACTGTGTTTTCACTTCAGTAAGCATCTGTGAGTTGTTATTAATCACGGCAAGCTTTAACTGCCAGAGCAACTGATAGAGACTTGCTAACACTTTCATCTGCGCCTGTTGGCTTAATAATAATTGATCCTGAGGTTTCATTTTCTCAACTTGGATAAGTGACTTCATTTGTTGCCAAGAATGCGATAATGCATCCTGCCAAGTATTCTTTTGGTTAATTTCATTCACATCATTTTTGTCTGACTGATTATTTTTAACCAAAGTCAATGGTGGCTGAATATGCAAACTTAATAATAGTTGCTGCAGGTTATTAATTTTAGCCAAGCTTTCATCAATACTTGGTTCATTATTAATTTGCGTAATCAATGCATCTAAAGCGGGCATCCATTTAGCAGCACCATCAACATTCATTAATAACGCTTTTGACTGATTTAGGAAAAATAAACTTTGCGCTTTACTGCCTAAAACCTGCCACGCCTGTTTGGCAAATTGCAGATTAATAACAACCGCTTGTTTATGCATTTGTTGAATCTGTTGACTAAGCTGTGAACTAGGAAGCAAATAACTTTGTTTTAGTTGTGCTACATTTTGTGATAGTTGCACTTGATTAAGCTGATTGGCTTTTAGCGCTTCAGTGACCGCATTTTGCTGATTTGCCTGCTTTGCTTCAAGCGCATCGATCATCTTGGCTTGATTATCAAGTTTTACCGTCTGAGCATCTAACTTACTTTGTAGAAGCTTCGCTGCTGTATCATCGGTCTTAACAGGTGTTGCTACCACTGATTCAAGTTTTTGCAACGTTTGGTTATAGCTTTGTTGCTTATATAACACAAACATACTCGCTGCCAAGCCTAAAATCGCAAAAACAAATACCACAATGACAATAGCAATATAGCCTCGCCAACAACTCATTTTATTTTCATTGCGGACTTTCTTTACCGCTTTACCCTCGCTTTTAGATTTCTCAGCAGTAAAGCTTCCATTATCTTTCTTTGCATGAACTGTCGCTTCGGCTAAATCAGCGTCGTTACCCTCATGAGTTCTTTTTTCTGACATACTGTCACATCCTCTTATCGCAGCTTAATGATCTGTGCTACAAGCTGATCATGGGTTAAATTCTCTAACAGATATAATTTAACAAAACCTTGGCGTTTAGCCCAGTCCAACATTCGCCTATTTGTCACGGTAACCGTACATTTTTGCTGCCAATCACTAAAGACCTCAAAAATTGGCATTGAAGCTTTGAGTGCATCAAAGCTTGTATAGAGTAAAATTCTAGGATGTCTGTTATCCCAATTAATCTGCTGTATTTTCCTTAGCAACTCCCTTTTATCACAAGGCTTACGTTCATAACAATTGATCAGTGAAAAACTTGCCGCTTGTTGTTGTAGCACATTGGTTAATAATTCACGCCCACCTACACCTTTAATCAATAGGAAATGGCGATCACTTATCGATTGACCAGTATCTGACAAGATTGCTAACAGATGCTCTGAATCGGCTTTATCAGGATAATGCGCCTTAATACCATGCTTATGTAAGGCTAACGCTGTGACGCTACCAACTGTCCAAATAGTTGCATGAACCATTATTGCATGATCAGGAACAGCACTGAAAAATGATTCCACCGCATAGGTACTGGTAAAAATAATATCCGTATACGCCGCACTCGCTATTTCAAAAGGAATATATTCAATCGCAAATGGTTCAACCGCTAATGCCGAAATATTATGAAAACAAAGTGTATCAACCAACAAAGAAGCTTTTGGTTCAGGTCTAAAAACAATAACCTCAGGCGCTAACATCGACATATTTCTGTGCCGTACCATAAATATAGTTAATCATTGCATGCAGTCCATTGTTGCGCGTGGGACTTAGATGTTTTGCTAAGCCAATTTCACTCATAAAATCAGTATCTGATGCTACAATTTCTTTTGGCGTAGATCCGCTATAGACTTTCAATAACAATCCAATTAAGCCTGAAACAATTGCCGCATCACTAACCGCATAAAACTTGAGTTTGCCATCATCCAAAATAGCATCAAACCACACTTGTGACTGACATCCTTTGACCATGTGCGCTTCATCTTTTTTATCCTCTGGAAATGGCTCAAGACTCTTACCTAAACCGATAAGATAGGCGTATTTATCACTCCAGTCATCAAAAAAATCAAAATCATCAACTATTGCCTGTTGGCGGTTTTTAATTGTCATCATCTATCCAGTAGTTTTTTAGTGACACGCCTTGCATTCAGGCGCTTACCCACATATGTCTATTCTTTAATTTTCTTCTCTAACAACCCAACAAACACCAAAATAAGTGCCGAGATTAAAAACGTCAAATGCAATACAACATACCACAGTAACTCACGGTTTGATAACTGCGGGATATCTAGAAATTGTTTTAACAACGAAATCGATGAAATCGCTACGATTGAACCTGCAATTTTAAGCTTAACCCCCGTATGTGATAAACGCTTGATCCAAATCGGCTCACCAGATTTATGCTCAACGTCAATCTTAGAGACAAAATTCTCATAGCCACTGATAATCACAATAACAATCAGGTTTGCAACTAAAACGGTATCACAAAGTGTCAACCCCAACACGATTAATTCATGCGGCTTAAGCACGTTTAGACTGGTGAAAAGATGTAATACTTCATTCGCCATTTGATAAACAAATGCCAAAAGCACCAATATCAAAATAAGATAAATTGGTGCCTGAATCCAACGACTAGCAAAAACAATACGCTCCAAAAGAACTTCTATGTAGCTTAGTCTGCCGTCTTTTTTATTATTTGACATTTAAGGTATGCCTTCTATTAACTAATACTAAATTTTGCCACTACTTTTAGTAGAAACTTTATCTGCAGTTAGCCACTTATTAATCGCATTGATATCTTTGTAACTAATCACACCGGCAGTATTCTTGAGTGTTAGCAAGTCATTAATATAGGCGTATTTCGACTGTGCATATTGCTGCTGCGCCTGGAAAAGCTGCTGTTGTTGCTGCAAAAGATCAACAATCGTATGCGTTCCCACCTCATAGCCGGCTTTCATTGCTTTCACAGAAGCTTCTGCGGCAATGACTGCCTGTTTATAAGCTTCAACTTGCGCAATGTCAGATAAAACGGTCAAATAAGCTGTTTTCAGCTGACTTTCTGTCTCACGCTCGGCTTCTAACAACGTATACTTTGAGGCTTCTTTTGTATATTGCTGCTGTTTTAATGAGGCATAATCACTGCCACCGTTTAACACATTCCAAGACACACCGACACCAACTGATGCACTATTGCTTCCTGAAGTGTAATTAGTATTTTGATAGTTTAGTCCTCTTGAAGCTTTGGCTGTTAATGTTGCTGCGGGTAAGAAATTACCCCATAGACCACTGACACCCGCCTTAGCAGCCTCCAAAAGAAACTGATTCTGGACGATGTTATAATTTTGCTTTAAGGCAATATCCATCCATTTATCCATATTATCTGGATCTGGCTTATCAAACGGAAACTTATTACTTAAATTTTCAATTGAGGTCACTTGTTGACCGATAATTTGACTTAATGTCGCATAGGATGTTGCCAAATCATTTTTTGCTTGAACCGTTGCCGCCACAGCTTGCTCATATTGTGCTTTGATTGCCTGAACATCGGTAATGGCAGATAAACCAACTTTGTATTTCTCTTGTGTTTGATTTAAAAGCTCTTTGTTCCATGATTGGTTCGCTTGTGCATATGCTAGATTATCCTGAGCTTGCAACACCGCAAAATAAGCACTGGCAACATTGGTAATCAGACTTGCTTGCGCCATTACAAAAGTAATTGCATCAGCTTTTGCCTGATAATCTGCATAATTATAACCACCCCAAGCACCCCAGTTAAAAAGTGCTTGAGTTGCTGTTAAGCTTGGTGATTGTGTAAAGTATTTTGATTTCTGCCCTTTTGATGCATCTGCCGTCGAGCTGTAGTTGCCTTGTGCATTATAACTTAGCGTAATATTTGGCAAAAGCTTGCCTAATACAGCTGACACGGCCTCTTGAGTAGAGTTAAATGTAGCTTCTGCCGCCAAATACTGTGCATTTCGTTTTTGCGCTAACTGATAAATATCCGATAAGTTTTGCGCTTGTGTCTGTGATACATTCGCTGTAGTAGTAGTTGTTGTTTGCGTTTTTGTCGGAGAATCAGCAGGCTCTGCTGATGCATATCCCAAGAAAAGCAATCCACTCATTATTAAGGTGATTTTTTTCATCTATTTACCTAACCTTTTATCATTATTACCTAAAATTGAAATGTTTCATCCTGCACTTTTTGCCCTACTGGCTTATAAACATCAAACGTTGACATTTGCTGGTAAGATCCATCCGCATTCTTTTGTACCAAAACAGCCTTAGCATAGCTATCTTTTTCAAGAAAGTACAACATTCTACCATTGGCAGCGAGATATTTTAGATAATCCGTAGGCTCTGATTTTTGCATCTCTTTAACAATCACTAAGTCAAAAACATTATGCTGTTGCAGCAACTGGTTTAAAACATCCACGCTATTTTCTTTATTCACATGATATTTAGCATTGTAAACGCCAATCGTTTTTAGCGCATTTCTGACGTGATTTAACATATCTTCATGCTGATCGACCACATCAACTAACTTGGTGAGCTTTGCCAAAAGTGCTGTTAAATAACCGCTACCACAGCCAAGTTCAAGTACTCTTTCATGCTTTTTAGGTTGTAGTAATTGCAGCATTTTAGTCACTGTTTGTGGTGTTAATTCATATTGATGGTGATTAAGCGGAATCTCAACCTCTGAATATGCAACCTCTTTATAATTACTAGGAACAAAAACCTCACGCGGGGTGTCAATAATCACACTGAGCAAATCACCATAGGGTACACCTAATGTTCGTATTTGCTGTTTGATCATATTTTCTTTTGCAAGCTCTATATTCATGCACAAAACCTTTTTATCTACTTTGATTATTTCAAATCTTAATCTATTGAGTCAGTGGCAACTTTGGTCACTTCAACTTCACATTTTCAATTAACGCGCACTATACCACAATTTAGTGCTGGTTATTCTAAATGCATTGATGAATATATTCAAATACTGTTAGCGCTTATTACATAGCTTTTACACCCATCGTAAATCATTTTGCGGTGTTTAGTTGCAAAGCAGTTTATGAGGGTTTTACAAAGTTGGATTGCAGGTAATAGCTAGGACTATTGCCAAAATTCAACTTTGTAAAGGCGCGGCAAATGCAAAGCAAGAGATTCTGTAAAATGGTTTATGATGGGTATATGTCATTATATTTTGTCAAGCACTGAACACGTTTTTAAATTTTTCCAATTTTAGCTGGACAGATCACAATCACGCATGTATCGTTACACTAATACAAAGATTTGGTCGCATGATCATGGAATCCAACTGGAAAAACTTAGTTAAACTGTTACAACAGACAAATGATGAAACTGAAATGACAACATTATTGGATTTTTTGTTCACACTTGAGGAAAAAAATCAGATAGCTAACCGCTATGCTTTAGCAGAACTTATGATATTAGGTGAAAAGCCTCAGCGTGAAATTGCTAAAAACTTAAGGGTCAGCATTAGCACTGTGACGCGTTGTTCTAACGCATTAAAAGTGTTACCTGACGAAATAAAACAAAAGTTCATACAACCCAAAGCTAAAAAAGCTAATACTTAAGGAGCGCTTTATGACGATTCAAGCACTAACAAAAGCACATCAATCACAAGTTCAACAACTTTTTGCTGATGTAAACTTTTTTAATGCTGAATGGTTTTTTAGCCCAAGACAGCTCTTTTTTGGCTTTTTTACTAAGCGCAACGAACTTGCCGGCGTTGCTCACATCGAAATTTATCACAATGCCATGATTGTTAAAGCATTAACAACACACAAAGCACACCGCAATCAAAAAATTGCAGCGAAATTACTCAATCATATCGAACAGCTTGCTGATAATCTTAATTGTGATGCGTTATATGCGTTTACCCAATTTGGAGCCAACTATCTTGAGTGCGCAGGCTTCGAGCAAACAATCAAGATCAAGTTACCACTGCAAATGAGCGATTACATCTCTAATCAAAATCTAAGTGATATTATCATTATGAAAAAAAAGGTGTTATCCAGCGCAAAAAAGCATCTAATGCGGCAAGAATCGCCAATAGCTCAAGTTCAATTGAGCCATCTTGTCGCATAAACTAATTTCTTGATTTAAATACGGCTATTTACTTTCATTCAGACAGCAAAGTATTTTTTAGTTTCTGCCACAACTTTTGCAACAGCATCTAACTTTGCAACACCCTTTGCATGATTCGACATTTTCTCAAGCTGAGCACGATTCATATCCATCGCACGCACAAAAGCCATTAACTTTTGCGCATTAAAATTCTGCTCACGGATGCAAATTGCTGCCTCTGCCTGAACTAGAAATTGCGCATTGTGATATTGATGATCATCTACCGCTTGAGCAAACGGCACAAAAAAAGCAGGCACACCGGCGCAAGCAACCTCGGAAACAGTTAGAGCACCCGCACGACAAACAACAATGTCTGCCCACTGATAAGCAGCTGCCATATCACTGATAAATGGCTCAATTTTAAGCTCACATTTATAATCAGGAGATAATGAACTATAGGCATCTTTAGTCTCTTGATACGTTTTCTCACCTGTTTGGTGCCATAGATTAACGCAAGCATCCTTTGGCAAATCACGCACAAATTCTGGCATCGCGTCGTTTAACAGCTTAGCCCCTTGACTGCCTCCTAATACCAAAACATTTAATACATGCTTATAAAAATCATGTTTTTGCTCATGCAACACCTTAATTTCATCACGAATCGGATTACCAATCACCTCAACGCTTGATTTTGTTTTAAAAGCACTGGTTGGAAAAGCACACAATACTTTACGCGCAAATTTGGCGAGTGTTTTATTCGTCATACCTGGACGCGCGTTTTGCTCATGGACAATCAAAGGCACACGCATAAGGCGTGCTGCTAACCCACCAGGACCTGCTGCATAACCGCCAAAGCCAATAACCACTTTGATTTTTTGTTTGCGAATCACTCGCATTGCCTGCAAGACCGCATAACTTAAACTAAAGGGTAAACACAGTTTTTTTAGCATGCCCTTTTTACGCACACCACGAACAGATAGATAAAACAGTGGATAACGCTCACCAACTAGTTTAGTCTCTAAACCATATTCAGTCCCAAGCCAAAATACTTCAATGCCTTGTTCTTTAAGCTCATCTGCTACCGCTAATGCTGGGAATATATGCCCACCAGTTCCTCCTGCCATAATAAGCACACTGTGTTTTGAATTATGATTATGCTTCACGCCATCCCTTATCTATTTCATCTCACAAGTTTTGCTAAATTGTACAGCACATCTTAGTTGCAGCAAATGATTATGCACTAATTTGTATATCCACCTCTAGTATACGCTTAGCAAATAACACCTGCAAAATGATTTCCCAATGATATACTAACGAGCATCTAAAACTTACAAACTTAATGCCAAAGGAATCCTGCATGAAAATATTAGTTATTGGTAACGGTGGTCGCGAACACGCACTGGCGTGGAAGCTTGCTCAATCTGAGCATGCCACACACATCTATGTCGCCCCTGGCAATGCCGGCACTGAATGTGAGGCAAAGGTTAGCAATGTTGACATTGCGGTGACTGATATTCCACATTTAATAAACTTTGCCAAAGATAATGAAATCGAGCTGACTATTGTCGGCCCTGAATTACCCTTGAGCCTTGGAATTGTCGATGAATTTGAAGCCCATGGTTTAAATTGTTTAGGACCGAAAAAGCAATGCGCACAACTGGAATCCTCTAAAGCTTTTAGCAAAGACTTTATGACCAAATACAACATCCCAACAGCGCGCTATCAAAATTTCACCGAAGTTGACAAAGCCAAGGCTTATCTGAAAGAAGTGAGCTTACCGATTGTTATCAAAGCTAGCGGTTTGGCTGCAGGCAAAGGCGTTGTCATCGCTCAAAGCATACAGGAAGCCGAAAGCACTATTGAAGATATGCTTGATGGAAATCGCTTTGGTGATGCCGGTTGCGAGATTGTTATCGAAGAATTCCTTGATGGCGAGGAAGCAAGCTTTATTGTACTATGCGATGGCACACATGCATTAGCCATGGCAAGTTCACAAGATCATAAAGCACGTGATGATGGTGATAAAGGACCAAACACAGGCGGTATGGGCGCTTACTCACCAGCACCAATTGTTACTAATGAAGTTCACCAACAAGTGATGCAACACATTATTCAACCGGTCATTGATGGTATGAAAAATGAAGGTGAAGCCTATAAGGGTTTTCTGTACGCAGGACTTATGATCATGCCAAATGGCGATATTAAAACCTTAGAGTTTAATTGCCGCTTTGGAGACCCTGAGACTCAACCAATTATGATGCGCTTAGAATCTGATTTAGTTGAACTTGCATTTGCCGCATTAAATGAAGAACTTGATGAATACGAGACTCAATGGAACCCAGATACAGCCTTAGGTGTAGTAATGGCAGCTGGTGGCTACCCTGATAGTTATAACAAAGGGGATATTATTATTGGACTGGATCAAATCAATGATGCCAATAGCAAAGTCTTTCACGCTGGCACCAGACGCGATGGGGTAAGTATTGTTACCAATGGTGGCCGTGTACTTTGCGCTACCGCATTAGGTGGTGATATTGAAGAAGCTTATAATCACGCCTATAAATTAGTAGCCAACATTACATGGCAAGACGAATATCACCGCAAGGATATTGGTAAAAAGGCATTCGCCAAATCATCAACATCTGCTTGAATAGGCGTGCAAGATAAAATTAAGCTGACGCTTTTATCTCTTGGGATAATATCAATAATAGTGATTCAGTTCACTAGGGTTAATGGTCTAAGTTTTTTGTTAACTGAATAGCTACTGGCACAACCAAATAATGTAGTCTAAAATTTTGCATAACAACGTGATATGTATTGGAGTATACATAATGAAGAGCATATTGATTTGCATTTTATCCTTGATTCTTTGCTCATGTGCTATTTTTACTGATAAATACACATACAAAAACCCAAATCCTAAAGCACTTACTAAAAATATTAAATGTTTAAAAGAAGGTGTATCCTTTTCTCCTCCGCCAACTAAAGATACTTTAGTCTCGAATATAGGTGATAGTATGTTTATCTCTTCTAGATATATAATTATGCAACAAAGAAAAATAAATACTCAAAACTTGAGAAATGGTTTTGGCTCCTCTAATCCATCAGATTGGAGTGACACCTACATATATGATGATGGTAATATGACATCTTTAGTGTTTACAAGCCCTAGCTTTTATGCTGGGATTCTTGGAGTTATTGCTAATACAGAAGGCAAATTTATGACAGAAGAACCATTTGTAGCTGTTAAAGGTAGTAAAAAAGGATGGCGATGGGAAAAACCTAGTAATTCAGGTAATCATTTTTTCTCCATAATAGAAAATACAATTACTGTACAGCAATGGAGAGTTCGCTATTCAGGTTTCAAAAATAATAATCTGCATATCCAAATCATACCACTCATAGGGGAAACCTCTGAAAAAGGTGTAATACATGACATATATATTACTAAACAACAGTTCATGCAGGGTTTTTCATTGAAAGAAATATTTATTAAAGGAATCTCAATAAATAAAGATGCATCCATAACCTATACCGTTAAAAATACTAAGAACTATTTCCCTTGCAATAGAGACCCTCAAAGTTTGAGCTTTTTAACAAATAGTCAAAATGACAAATGACTTTAAAGATATCACTTAGCAGTGCAATAGTACCATGCCATTTGCACCCAAGCCCACACTGGAACTGACTAACAGTTTTACTATACTCATATCTGAACTGAAAAGTTAGTTAATATTCATAGCTCATGCATAAGGATAGGACATGTCAAACGATAGCGATAATACTCAAAACTCTATTGATATCATTCAAGATATTGCCATCAAAAATGGCTATCTACTCGAATTCGAGGTGTGTCAATCAATTGATAAATTAATCAATACACAAGAACAATCAGAAATTAGAATGGGGGAGCTCATTGGCAGGGATAACATTGAAGTTGATATCATTGCTGCTTTTTATGATAAAAATTATATAATTGAATGCAAAGGAGCTCAAGAAGGAACAAATTTAATCCTTGTCAAAGCGCCTAAAAGCATTTGTGATAAAGACAATGATACTACTGAGGGCTATTCCAGTGATGTTGTATGTCCGCTAGTTACTAAAAAACATAGGCTAGCTTCAGGCAGAGATATCAACTATAGAGTTCTTAACTTTAATATTAAAGATGGTCAGTCAGCACCATATACAATTAATGGCAACTTCCATCAAATGAAGTCGAATAAATGCTTTGATTCAGCAGACTCCAGAAATAATTTTTATAAAGCACAGCAACAGATATGCCAGACCATGGAAAATTTCTCACCAATCCAATCTATTGAAGATGATGATAAACCATACCCTTCAATAGTAATCCCTATAATAGCAACTAATGCAGATATCTGGGTTATTGACTATGAGACTAACAGTGGAGGCAATATCAATCCAGTGATTGAAAAATATGATTGGGCTATCCATAGGGTAGTAAACCGGAGTCAAAATATAAAAATTATTATAAACCCCGAGCTGCAACACGCTTCACCAATCATGCAAGTGCTTATAGTTAATAAGCACAAAATCAGAGAATTAATCAAGCTTTTGAACGATAGGATTAATATTTATAGTGTGCCAAAATTTACATTACCAGCTCAAAGACAAGAGGAATAAATTATGAATTCAGAAAGTATTGGACAAGAGCTAATTGATTATATTAAAAATCACGCTTGTTTACCTAAACATGCTAATTATCGCCATCAATATAATGGTCATGGCAGTGATTATAAATGCTATATTGATTGGGCTGTGAAGGATGATGGATTGCCAAGTACATATTCAAAAATTATCGAGATTGTAATACCTAGAGAAACACTCGATGACTACCCTTGCTATAAAGATAAGACAAAAGCTAAAAATAAATTAGTCTTAATAATCGATGATTTTATATCTCACTTTAATCCAACAACTTCCCCTTCTCCTTATACACTCAGACCAATAATACCAATTCTCATTAAAAGCGAAGACATCTGTAATTATTGATAATACTTAAAGCTAATACACACTAAGTATTACTCATAACCTAAGCTTTTTACTATACTTGCGAATACTGTTTATCTCTCACACAATCAATAAGGACATCGTTATGTGGGTTGAATTTTTTAGTGCGCTTGTTGGTGCATTTTTTGGTGGTATTGCTGCACTTATAGCCAACATAATACTTCATAAAAAGCAACAGAAAAATTCTGAGCATGTTTCAATTAGCACTAATATCGCTATGATAAATACTATCTTAACCAGAGTCTTTGAGTTCAAAAAGTATTTGATTGAACTTAAGAATGACCTAAATAATGAACACCAATGGTTCGACCCCACTAAAAATGTAATCCAATTTGAGACATTAATTCCACCCATTAGCATAGTAGAGTTAAAGCTTATGACTTTAAAATACCCAAATATTATTTTGTTATTAAATAGGCTAAACTCATCTATAACAGAATTTAATACAAGCTTAAATGAATACAATAACGCCATTAAGAGTGCGCATAAACTTGAAAATAATGCATGGCACTATAAATGGTTTAAGTTTTATGAATGCCTATTAGGTTCCACAGATAATGTTATATATTTTTCCACGCTAGCGCAAAAGCAATTGGCTATATACGGGGCTCGCACATATGGCAAAAGATTTATTTTAAAAGAAAACAAGTACACTGACCGAGGCGATTTAATTCCTCCACCTAAACCTTGCTGGGAGGAAATAGTTTATTTTCCCAAATCAGACACTCGCATAAAAGTGTTTAAATTTCAATACGGAACTTATAAAGTCGAGTGCACTATATCAAAAAACAATATAAGCAAGTAAATGTCGAATAATTTGAGGCATTATAATATGATTATGTGGTGCGACGGGGGAGGCTCAAAGAACATGCTAAAAACTTTGATTTAAAAGCATTTAAAAATAGATTATTCACTCAAGAGGACATTACAGGGGACACTTATCGCAATGTGCCCCCTTGCATTAAATTTCACATGACTACCTCGGTAGGTGTCAAGTTAAGTAAGTCTCACAACTAAAGCCCATATTAGGTGAGCTGAAAATTCAGCCGACCAAAGTTAAGCGTTTTATCACTTAAATGCTACGCTCTGGGGCATTACTTTTACTCTCTTAAATTAAGGTGCTAGATGATTCAATACAGTTAGTTGCGCCCAAAATTGGACACATCTAATTCAGGCGCCAGTTTAGTGCTTATTCAGCCATGCTTTACTTTAGATATTTCGCTTTTTGAATACCTTTCCCATTTACATAGGTGTACAAAACGAAACGAAATCAATTTTTATAGGCAGTGAGAAAATGTTTCTTGCGCATGTCCAACCTGCAAGCTTTTAAGCCTCTGGGAGTACCTTAAAGCCTGAGTGTCACGTTTGAGCATATATTTTATCATTTTTGATAACTCCATCTTGACTGATTTATCATTTTTGATAAACTAAAAACATAGCGAGCACAGAGCGTCATTGAATGAAGTACAGTGAGTTTAGAAAATGGTTAAAAGACAATGGCGCGACATTCAAAAAAGCAAAAGGTAGCCATTTCAAACTATATTTAAATGGACGCCAGACCATCTTCCCTGACCATGGCGCAAAAGAAATCGGCAAAGGGTTGGTTGAGAAAATTAAGAAAGACCTAGATTTGAAATAATACGAGGTGACCTGATGAAATATAATGTTAATATTCAAGAAGATAACAACGGCGAGTACTTAGTTACATTCCCTGATGTACCCGAGGCAGTGACAACTATTGAAAACCCATCCGAATTACAAACTCAGGCTGTTGACGCGCTTATCTCTGCCTTTGACTTTTATATTGAAGATAAAAAACCCATCCCAATACCTCAGCATATTGGCGTTGATTACATTACATTACCAGTTGGTCTGGCTGCCAAAGTATATCTTTATAACGAATGGCTAGCTTCTAATCTTAAAAAAACCGACATCGCTAGTAAAATAGGGGTTGCACCATCAAATCTAGATAGATTATTCAATCTACGTTATCGCTCTAAGATTGAAGCAATAGAACAGGCTTTGGCGGCGCTTGGCAAGCATCTAGATATCAATGTGGCTTAGTCTTAACAGGAAGCTTTAATGTTATGAGCTAGCTTGTAACGACTCACTCACACATTGTTAGCAAGTGGCTCTCAATTAATTAAAAGGTACTTTCTAGCCCTTATAGCAACGCAGGTTTGATATGCGCAGGAAACACTTTCTGCGTGGATTTTCGGATGCTAGATATAGGACTAAATTTCAATCCATTAAGCGCTTATCCCAAAAGAAATATAACTATCAAGATAGTATCAACAAAAAAATATCTTATGAATTAAGGCGTTATAATATGATTATTTGGTGCGGACGGGGAGACTCGAACTCCCACGGTTGCCCGCTGGAACCTAAATCCAGTGCGTCTACCAATTTCGCCACGTCCGCAAAGACTGGGGTGAACGATGGGACTTGAACCCACGACAACCGGAATCACAATCCGGGGCTCTACCAACTGAGCTACGCCCACCATAAATTGTAATATTTCAGCCTAAGTTGCTAGAGCTGCTTTTTCTAAGCTCGACTCCTGCCTCACTAAGAAAACCGGTGCTGCGCTGTCCGTGCTCCGCCCGTTCGATCTAAAACTGCTTCACAGTTTTTTTTACGATCTCACCCAACTGAGCTACGCCCACCATAAACTTTTTTTAATGGTACGCCCGGCAGGATTCGAACCTGCTACCCTCGGCTTAGAAGGCCGATGCTCTATCCAGATGAGCTACGGGCGCATTTTCTCTATCCGCCATTGACGGTAAAATGGTCGGAGCAGAGGGATTCGAACCCCCGACCCTCTGGTCCCAAACCAGATGCGCTACCAAACTGCGCTATGCTCCGAATATTTCTAATGGTGGCCAGAGGCAGAATCGAACTGCCGACACGAGGATTTTCAGTCCTCTGCTCTACCGACTGAGCTATCTGGCCAATGCCGCATATTAAAGCGGATTTACCTAAACCGGTCAAGCACTTTTTTGAATAATTTACCGCATCCGCGAGAAAGGCTACAAACTAGACAAATAAAGGTTTCAGTTGTTTGCATTAAATACAATTTGATGCCCAATCTTGCTGAATTTTGCGTTACAATGCCTTTCATTCATTTTAATGACTAAAGAGATAAATCTATTATGTTATCAATTATCGTTGCATATGATCAAAAACAAGGCATTGGCATTAAAAATAGCTTACCTTGGAAACTATCTGATGATTTGAAAAATTTTAAAAAACTGACTGAAAATAATTATATCGTCATGGGACGTAAAACCTTTGACTCGATTGGACGGGCACTACCCAATCGCAAGAATATTATTTTAACGCGTCAAAAAGATTACACTCAAGACAAATGTGCCATCGTTCACGATATCGAGCATATTCTTAACCTGGCTAAAGACAAGTCACACTATGAGATCTTTATCATCGGTGGCGCTGAGATCTATAGTGTGTTTTTACCCTTTGTCGATCGGCTATACATTACCAAAGTACATGCATTAAAAGAAGCTGATGCCTTTTTCCCACCGTGGCAAGAAGAAAAATTTAAACGCATTGGACAACGCAGTTATCAAAAGGATCAGAACAATGAATGTGATTTTGATTTTGAAGTATGGGAAAGGCTTTGAGGTTAAACATTAATGTAATAATTCAAAAATAAGTTGAGCTTCAATTACTCCCCTCACCCGCTGCACGAGCAATCCCGCAAGGGGAGAGGTACTAGCTGACGCAACTTATTCTTGATTCATTACATGAAGTAAAAACTACTCTTCTATACGCCCATCCGTAAGTCGATACACCCTGTCCATTTCGCTAGCAAAGTGCTCATCGTGTGTTACAACAACAAATGCAGTTTTAAATTCATTGCTCAATTGATGCATTAATTGCAATACTTTCTCAGAGTTCTCAGCATCAAGATTTCCAGTTGGCTCATCAGCCAAAATACAACTAGGCTTAGTCACCAAAGCACGCGCGATAGCAACACGTTGGCGCTCACCACCAGATAGTGTACTTGGCTTGTGTTTAATGCGATGCACGAGTCCCACCGCTTCAAGCATTTGCACGGCATCTCTTTGTGCTTGAGTTTTAGAGATATCTTTACGCATCATCAATGGCAACATAACATTATCTTGCGCACTAAACTCAGGCAATAAATGATGGAACTGATAAATAAAACCTAAATGCCTATTTCTTAGCAAGGCACGTTTATTGGGTGACAATGCATCCATACGCTTTTCCGCAAGGTAGACTTGACCTTTGGTAGGTGAGTCAAGTCCAGCTAACATATTCAAAAGCGTGGTTTTGCCAGAGCCAGATTGCCCTAAGATTGCAACTTTTTGCCCATATTCAACCTGCAAATCAATACCGTGCAAGACACCAGTTTCAAGCTTGCCTTCTTTATAAACTTTATCAACACCTTCACAAGAGATAGCACATTGCTTTAATTGAATATCATTCATAACGCAACGCCTCCGCTGGTTGAACCCTTGAAGCACTCCACGCTGGATAAAGTGTCGCTAAGAAACTTAAAATAAGTGAAGCAATCGCCACATGTACTAAGTCGCTCACAATCAGTTTTGATGGAATAAAATCAATTTGATACACACTTGGACTTAAAAATTGCACGTGAAAGACTATCTGAATCCAATTCACAATTTCTGTTGCATTAACCGATAATACAACGCCTAAGAGAATACCAATAATCGTACCAATCACGCCAATTGCTAATCCTTGGATAATAAAAGTCATAATAATTTGCCGCGATGACATACCCAAGGTACGCATAATCGCAATATCTGAACGTTTATCAGTAACAACCATCACAAGAGACGATAATAAATTAAAAATCGCCACGGCAATAATCAGCATCAAAATAAAAAACATCATCGTTTTTTCCATCTGCAATGCTTGAAAGAAGCTCTTATTCTCATCTGTCCAATCGCGCGCCATATAGAAATCTGGTAATATTTTCGTGTTTAACGTCTCCTTTAAGAAAGGTGCTTGATAAATGTCTTTGACACCAAGCTGCAACGCGCTAACTGAATTGCCCATTTGAAATAATTTAGCGGCATCATTGATATTAACCAATGCATAATAACTATCATATTGATAACTGACACTAAAAATGCCTGAGACTTTAAACTGCTTTAAGCGCGGAATCATGCCAGCAGGTGTTAGATTCGCTTGTGGCACAATAAGGGTAATTTTATCACCAACTTTGACACCTAATGAGTCTGCTAAATACTTACCCAGAATGATATTAAACTTACCCGACTGTAATGATGATAAACTCCCTTGTTGCATATGCTCAGCAATAGGCACTACTGATCCTTCATATTTTGGATCAATTCCTTGAATTGCAGCAAAGGCATTGGTGGCATTAGCGGATAACATCCCTTGCCCTTCGATAATTGGAGCAGCACCTGCAATACGCTTATCTTTTTGCTCCAGTGTTTGCGCTAAACTCTCCCAGTTATATAGCTTACCGCCTGCTTGGTAAACCTTAACCGGTGGCACCATCATCAATATACGATCTTTGATTTGCTCATCAAAGCCATTCATCACTGACATCACTGTAATTAATACAGCAACACCTAACGCAATTCCAACAAATGAAATCGCTGAAATAATTGAAATAAACTGGTTTTTCTTTTTCGCGCGCAAATAACGCAAACCAATAAACAATGGCAACGGTCGATACATATATACATCCGTCAAATTAAACGCATCGGCATCATAACATAGTTGCGCTTGATGACATATACCCATCGTAAATCATTTTCAGTGCTTGATGACAAAGTAGTTTGTGAAGATTTTGGCAAGTTGAATAACCGCTAATAGATAGAACGATTATCAAAATCCAACCGGCTGAGTCGTTACAAATTTAGTTAATTTCACAAGTGTCTCTAATCGAACCATTATCTAATTTGAAACTTCCAACTGCTCATTTAACTCAAGCCAAACAAGCTCTTTTTCTTCAAGCTCAATTTGTACTTGCTGATGCGCTTTGAGTAACTCATTTAATTGCGCCTTATCCTGGTAAATCGCTTCATCCTGAAGCTTAAGATCTAACACTTCTTTTTGCGCTTGCAACTTTGCCATTTCCTTTTCGATTTTTTTAATTTTATCCATAAGCGGCTTTAGTTTTGCTTGTAATTGCGCACGTTGCTGGCGTGATTCTTTTTTATTTTTTGGTATTTCTTGCGTTTCTTGCCTTTCTTGCGCCTCTGATATCTCTGCTATTTTTGAATCCTTATTAGCTACAGCGTCAGAAGTCACTTTCTGCTTATCTTTTTTCTTTTGCTCAAGCACATATTGATAATAATCTGTTAAATCACCATCAAAAGTAGATACCCGTCCTTGATCAACTAACCAATATTCATCAACGGTGCTCTCCAGTAAATAACGATCATGCGATATCAACACTAAAGCACCATCAAAAGACTGTAGTGCATAAGCCAAGGCTTCACGCACTTCAATATCTAAATGGTTTGTCGGCTCATCTAAAAGTAAAAAGTTAGGCGTTTGATACACGATTAATGCAAGCGCCAAGCGTGCCTTCTCACCACCTGAGAAACCACCGACTGCCGATAACGCCATTTCATTACTAAAGTTAAATCGACCTAAAAACTTGCGTACCTGCTCCTCAGTAATTTTCGTATCCAAACGCTTCATATGTGTTAATGCAGAGGCATTAAAATCAAGGGCATCTAACGAATGCTGGGCAAAGTAACCAATCTTTAGATTAGGATGTTTTTTAGCTTCGCCTTGTAACAATGGCAAATCGCCAACTAAACCTTTAACAAAGGTTGATTTACCGGCTCCATTTTTACCCAAAAGACCAATACGCATCTCTGGTAAAATCATCGTGTTAAGATCACCTAGAATAATCTTATCGCCATAGCCCAATACGCCATTTTCAAGTGTTAACAAACTACCTGTGGGCATTTTGGCATTCTCAGCAAAGCTAAAACTAAAACTTTGCTTATCATGCACGGCTTCAATACGCTGCATTTTCTCGAGCATTTTAACGCGCGATTGTGCTTGTTTCGCTTTGGATGCTTTGGCTTTAAAGCGATTAACAAAACTCTCTAAATGTGCAATTTTTTGCTGTTGCTTGACATGCGTTTTTTGTTGTAACAAGCGTTTTTCATGATATTGCTTTTCAAAAGATGAATAGTTCCCCGTGTAACTATCAATGCCTTTATTTTCAATATATAAAACACGCTCAACGACATTATCCAGAAAAATTCGATCATGTGAGATAAGGACAATCGCACCTTGGTAATTCTGTAAATAACGCTCAAGCCACATCACCGCATCTAAATCTAAGTGGTTTGTGGGCTCATCTAATAACAGAATTTCAGCTTGTTGTAATAAAGCTTGAGCTAAGTTCAAGCGAATACGCCAACCGCCTGAGAGCGATTTCACCGGCTCATGCAACTGCTTTGGCTCAAAGCCTAAACCATCTAACAGTTGGGCGGCTTGGGATTCTAGTTGATAGCCACCTAATGCTTCAAAATCAGCATGAAATTGTGCATGCTCTTCATAGGCTTCATCCGCTAATGCTTTCTCCATTGCCATCGTTAATTGATGCAACTCAGCATTGCCTTGCATGACATAGTGAACAACCGAGGCTTCTAAATCATCGACTTCTTGTTTAACCGTCACAATACGCGTGCCCTTGGCAATCTCAAGTTCACCTTGATCTGCTTGCAGAGCTTGTGCTAAGAGCATAAATAATGAGGTTTTACCAGCGCCATTGGCACCAACAAGACCGATTTTTTGCTTATCATAAATTGCGAAGCTCACATCATCAAATAATGTCTTTACGCCGCGCTGTAATGAGATATTTTGTAATGTAATCAAGCACGAGTCTCCATAAACTCTCGCCACGATTTAACGTGAATTGGCGCATCATGCAATTCAGCCAATGAACGCAACGTTAACTCAGCAATCTGCAAATTAGTAATCAATGGAATATGATGATCAATCGCAAGACGACGAATCTTAAAACCATCAGACAGATTATCATCACTGACATGTTGCTGGCGTCGTGGAATATTGATAATCAAATCGACACAATGATCTGCAATCACCGTTTCCACATTTGGTGCTTCCGACTCACTGATTTTGTGCGTCAATGTCGTTTCAATACCAAGGTCACTCAAGTATTGATGTGTACCCGTTGTGGTGTATATCTCCCAACCTTGCTCATGCAAGCGTTTGATCTCAGGCATCAACTTCACTTTCTTATCACCACCAATTGATAAAAGTATTTTCTTGCGCTTAACAAACATCTCTGTCGCCTGCCATGACTTATAAAATGCATCTAATAAATCATAACCAATGCATCCTACTTCACCTGTGGATGACATTTCAACGTGAGCAACTGGGTTAGCACCCTTTAAGCGATTATACGAAAATTGCGATGTTTTAACACCGACATAGTCAAGATCCAATGTGTTATAACGCTTTTTCTCGTATTTACCCATGATGATTTCAGATGCAATTTCAATAAAATTGTGCCCTGTGACTTTTGAGACGAACGGGAAGGATCTTGAAGCACGTAGATTACACTCAATCACCTTAAGGTTATTATCTTTAGCGATAAATTGAATATTAAAAGGTCCTGAAATCTTTAATGCTTTAACAATCTTCTTAGTAATGCGCTTAGCACGACGAATCGTCTCTAAATATAGATTTTGTGGTGGCAGTACAATCGTGGCATCACCTGAGTGAACACCGGCATTCTCAACATGCTCCGAAATCGCATAAATCACGATTTCACCATTCTCAGCCACACCATCCATTTCAAGCTCTTTGGCATTATTGATAAAATCAGAAATAACCACAGGATGCTCAGGTGAGACAGAGGTAGCTTCTGCCAAGTATTGCTCTAGCGCATCTTCTGAGTAGATCACATTCATTGCCGCCCCCGATAACACGTACGATGGGCGTACCAAAATCGGATAACCGACCTTATCTGAGAACTCTTTGGCTTTTTCAAGCGTTGTCACCGATTGCCACTCTGGTTGGTCAATACCCAAATCATTGAGCATCGTTGAGAAAATCGCACGATTCTCTGCTTTGTTAATATTCTGAGGGGAGGTGCCTAAGATCGGATAACCTGCTCTTGCCAATGGAACCACCAGGTTATTGGCAATTTGCCCACCAACAGAGACGACAATGCCTTTTAAGTTTTCAAAATCAGCAATGTCCTGCACGCGTTCAAATGTCAGCTGCTCAAAATACAAACGATCAGACTCATCATAATCGGTTGATACCGTTTCAGGGTTTGAGTTAACAATAATCGGTGACTCACCGAGTTTCTTTAAAGTATGCGCCGTCGTCACACCGCACCAGTCAAATTCAACGGATGAACCGATGCTATAAGGACCTGAGCCAATAATTAGACTTGCTTTGATTTCAGATGGTTTGACATCATGTTCAATCCCATGATAGGTCATATATAAATAATTGGTCTCTGCTTCAAACTCACCGGCTAACGTGTCAATTTGTTTGACAAAGGGCACAATGCCTTGAGAGATACGCCAAGCGCGCAAGGCTTGGACATCCATCTCACGGAAACGTGCAATCGATTTATCCGAAAAGCCAAGTTTTTTGGCTTCTTTTAATAACTCTTTGGTTAATGGATTGTTTAAATTCTTTAAGCGGTTTTCCATCTCAGCAATGGTATGCATATGGTTCAAGAACCACTTATCAATCTTGGATAACTGGTAGGCTTTCTCAATATCACCGCCTTGTACAAAAAAGCGATGTAGTGCAAAGATCCGCCGATCAGTGGCGCGTTCAATCTCAAGCTCAAGATCAGGAATATCAAAAGGATAATCCGATAAATCTGCCGCACCAATATTGAGCATGCCTACAGCCTTTTGCAAGCCTTCGGGGAAGGATCGACCAATTGCCATCACCTCGCCCACAGATTTCATTTCAGTACCGATGAAGCGCTCAGCTTTTTTAAGCTTATGCGTATCCCAGCGTGGGATCTTAACAACGATATAATCAAGGGCTGGTTCAAAATACGCACACGTTTTCTTGGTTACCGCATTTTGTAATTCATGCAGGTTATAACCTAAAATCAATTTCGCTGCGATAAACGCTAGTGGATAACCTGTGGCTTTTGATGCTAGAGCCGAGGAACGTGACAAACGTGGATTAATCTCAATCACTCGATAATCTGAAGTTTCAAGATTAAATGCATATTGAATATTACACTCACCGATAATCTCAAAGTGATTGGCAACGTCAATCGCAATTTTACGCAAACGATGATATTCTTCATTGTTAAGGGACTGTGAAGGTGAAACTACGATACTTTCACCGGTATGAATCCCCATCGGATCAAAGTTTTCCATATTGCACACGGTCAGCACATTGCCTGCCATATCGCGCACAATCTCATATTCAAACTCATTCCATCCCAGCAAACACTCTTCGATCAATACTTGCGAAGTAGCATTTAAAACTTCGGTAACGCGATGCTTAAGCTCGCTTTCCGTTGTAACAATCCCTGAACCCAAGCCACCTAATGAGAAGCCTGAACGCATCATCAATGGAAAGCCAATTTCCTTTGCGGCAGCTAAAGATTCTTCTAAGGTTGTTGCCACAAAACTCTTGGCAGTTTTAACATTAATCTCATCTAATTTATCTTTAAAAAGTCCACGATCTTCTGCTTCTTTGATCGTTTGCACTGAACTGCCTAGCACTTTGACATTATGCAATGCTAAAATACCCTTTTCTTCGAGTTTCAGACCCAAATTTAATGCCGTTTGCCCGCCGAAGCTTAGCATAATTGCATCAGGTTTTTCTTTCTCAATAATTTTGGTCACATGCGCCAAATCTAATGGTTCAAAATAAACCTCATCTGCCATGCCAGGGTCGGTTTGAATCGTCGCAATATTGGGGTTAACCAAGATGACTTTGATGCCTTCTTCTTTTAATGCCTTGATAGCTTGCGACCCGGAATAATCAAATTCACCTGCTTGTGAGATGCGGATGCCGCCAGAACCTAATAGTAAAACTGTTTGAATATGTTTGAATTGCTCGCGATGATTAATCATTGAAATTTCACGTTGTCCGAGGTTACCTTATTCTAAAGAATTTTTTGTGAAAGGCAATTGGCGATTCACGGCTGTCCCATCTAAAATATGTTGACTTTTGCTAAATTTATCTTTGAAGTTGTTAGCAAAGGAATCTACTGTAT
>NZ_JBQAJM010000109.1:0-508 GCF_052030685.1 Cysteiniphilum sp. 19S12-1 | reverse complement strand
ATAGGCAGCTTAGAAATTTAATTCCTTTAATTCCATCTGCCGCATCACGTTCACTGCCGCATAGGCAGCTTAGAAAATTGAAATCAAACCAAGCATTGCCGTAGTCTAGTTCACTGCCGCATAGGCAGCTTAGAAATAAAAACCAACAACGAGTGTTCAACAAGCAAAAGTTCACTGCCGCATAGGCAGCTTAGAAATTTATATTACTAGGCCTCGGCACTCTCATAATGTTCACTGCCGCATAGGCAGCTTAGAAAATTGCATTTAACTCATGATGCTGATGCTTGTTGTTCACTGCCGCATAGGCAGCTTAGAAATTATAAATATAAAATTGATGATGATGCATTGAGTTCACTGCCGCATAGGCAGCTTAGAAATTTCGTTTTCATGCTTGACTTGCAATATTTCAGTTCACTGCCGCATAGGCAGCTTAGTGTAGCGTCCCCGACTATTTGGCATCGATAGTCCCACGGTGAATGCGGAGATAATTTTGACTGTTTTTCAGTCT
>NZ_JBQAJM010000108.1:0-508 GCF_052030685.1 Cysteiniphilum sp. 19S12-1 | reverse complement strand
CAAACAAGCATATTAAAATCAACGTAGACAAAGACAATATTATTACTTGGAAATTGCCCTACAAAAAAGAAGCTGATACAGCTGATAATCCATACTATGAAAAATTCAAAACCATTGGCATTGCTGACGTTATTGACTTCACCGCTAACAAGACAAACTTCTATGATAGTTTAACCCATCTTGTGAGCAAGGGTGCCAAATCAGAGGCTAAGCCTGAGCATATTAAAGCTTATCTTGTATCACAAGGTGAAGCCATAGGACATAAGAAAACAGCAGAGTCATCTGATGTTAGTCATCAAAACCTCATTGATATGGAGGGTAAATTTATCCGAGTGGATTCATTAGTTGAAGCAGGTGATATTATCATAGATGCCATTTCTGATTTACCCATATTTAAATACTACAATCTCTCTGATTATGGTATTCATGCCAGTTTAGATGGGCAAAAGCTCGAAACCAAATATCAAACCGTGTTATCCCGATATTCCACAAAGTATTTTGGTTATGG
>NZ_JBQAJM010000107.1:0-509 GCF_052030685.1 Cysteiniphilum sp. 19S12-1 | reverse complement strand
TAACTCATGTTTATTGTTTTGCTTGACTAGTATACATGCATAACTGCTATTGTTTTTTGCTTTAACTGATATGCTATCAGCGAAAACTAACGTGTTAGAGAAAATGAATACGATTAAAATTAATATATTTTTTTCATTAAATTAAATCCTTTTTAATTGTTTTCACAGAGTTATATTTATATTTATCTATATAGTTAATGTGTAGTTAATTAGTATGGTTATAACTGTGATTATGAGATTAAAATATAACTCACTAAGCGCATAAGTGGTAAATATGCCCTAAATATCACCAAAAAATCTAATCGTATAATACTATGTGAAGAATATAAAATATACAAATTTGTATTTGAGCAGCAATATGTCTTATGCGATTAGAATTTATTATCAATCGCTTATTCTATGGGAGATTGAGATTTTATAGCATGATTTGACACTGTGGTTATTAGAATAATATTTACTCATTGGTGCTTGATTTTGGCCGATTTGTCCACTTTCTTCAGAGTAACCCA
>NZ_JBQAJM010000106.1:0-511 GCF_052030685.1 Cysteiniphilum sp. 19S12-1 | reverse complement strand
AGCAGTCGGTCTCATACTGGTGATAGGCGTACCTGGGTAGTGACACTATAATGTCCGCAAATCCGGAACTTTTTTTTTTTTTTTTTTTTTTTTTTTTCGGCTAATATTTATTTATTAAGGTTGCAGCAAAAAACAACAGAACATAACACATTACAAGATCTCTTAAAAGAAAGATAGTACTATAACGAAGAACACTAAAAGTCATGAAATAAAACAACAAAGCACACAGCCATCATGAAATCAGCAGCACACAGGACATTCACAAGTCACCGCCACGGAGCCTCAGGACAAGATGAAGAGTAGACTCTTTCTGGATGTTATAGTCTGCAAGGGTGCGGCCATCTTCCAGCTGTTTCCCAGCAAAGATCAACCTCTGCTGGTCAGGAGGGATGCCTTCCTTGTCTTGGATCTTGGCCTTGACATTCTCGATGGTGTCACTGGGCTCCACCTCAAGAGTGATGGTCTTGCCGGTAAGGGTTTTCACGAAGATCTGCATGTTGGCGTCTGCCGC
>NZ_JBQAJM010000014.1:0-65589 GCF_052030685.1 Cysteiniphilum sp. 19S12-1 | reverse complement strand
TACGAGCTTGGTGATGGCATTGATACGATCCGCCGTGGTGGCAGCTATCCATATGATCGATTTAATGATGTATTGCGTTTTGGTGGAGGGATTACCTTTGAGGATTTAAGCTTAAGCAAACAAGGTAACAATTTGGATATCCAAGTTGGTAATGATGAAAATAATCGTGTGCTTATAGAGAATTTTTATGCGGTAAGTGGTTATACTCGTACGAAGGTCAGTGGCTTTGAATTTGCTGATGGCACGGTGGTTAAGCGTGAGGATGCACGCCTAAATCCAGATATTATAGGTGATGCATTAGCAAATACGTTATCTGGTACGGATTTTGCAGAGAATCTTCGAGGTGGTGAGGGTGATGATCACTTAATGGGTGCAGGTGGTAGTGATTATCTGTATGGTGAAGCAGGTAATGATACGCTTACTGGAAATGGCAATGACTTTTTATATGGCGGTGCCGGTAATGATATCTTACTATCACAAGGAAATTGGCAGCATAATACATTAATTGGCGGCAAGGGAGATGACTTACTCATTACCTATAATTATACGACAACGACCTATGTCTACGAGCTTGGTGATGGCATTGATACGATCCGCCGTGGTGGCAGCTATCCATATGATCGATTTAATGATGTATTGCGTTTTGGTGGAGGGATTACCTTTGAGGATTTAAGCTTAAGCAAACAAGGTAACAATTTGGATATCCAAGTTGGTGATGATGAAAATAATCGTGTGCTTATAGAGAATTTTTATGCATTAAGTGGCTATACCCGTACGAAAGTCGGTGGATTTGAATTTGCCGATGGCACGGTACTTAAAAGAGAAAACGTGCAATCAGGTAGTGATAATAATGATATTTTAGTTGCCAATGGTGATTTAAACTATCTCCATGGAGGCAATGGAGAAGATAGCTATGCAGTTGATTTTTCGCAAACACAAAAAACGATTGTTAATAACTATGATAGCGACAATAGCAGTGACTTTATGAGACTCAATGGTGTTAAAACCACAGATTTACGCTTTTATCGTGAAGTAAGTAATCTGATGATTAAGAACTTGGCTGATAACAACAAACCTAAAGAAATTGTTGTGCAAGATTGGTTTGAAGCTGAAGATCATCAAATCGATGAGATTGAGGTTGGTCAATTTATGCTGAGTAATAAACAAATCGATGTGATCATCCAGACGTTAGCAAGCTTTAATGTTGAAAGTGGCGTTGGTGAAGACTTATTGAATAAAGATCAACAAGATGAAATTAAGAGTGTGCTAGTAAACTCATGGATGCCAAAAAGTGCATAATTGTGAGGTGTGCCAAGACTTAGCTTTGAGTTTCAAACTGCTTAATATATCGCTTATAAGCACTTTCGTCATGACTGGTAAAGCGTCTTCTATGCTCATTTAAAAGTGTTCCACCTAAGCGGGTATTGATTTTCTCAATGCTTTTGGTGAAGTGATCAAAACAAACTTGTGGCTCGTAAAATTGCACAAGATCAGCAATTTCACAGCGGCATAACAGGCGTGTGTAGTCTTTTTGTGTGAAGTTCTCAGGGTCAAATCCTTTTACTGGCGCATCTGCCTTGATGCTAAAGAGTACATCTTTATCTTGGGTTAATAGCTCAAAGCTTTGATCTTCAGAATTAAAGCTTAAGCCATTATGTTTAAACAAAGTATCTAAGTCTTCGCCATTAAATACATACCCTCGCGGTGCGCTAATAAAGTAGCTGACAATCCCTTTCTCAAGTTGTGGATAATCTGCATGTGATTCTTCGAGTTCGGTAATCGGTGTATCAGATAATGGGTCGACCTTGATATCGGCGCCAAGCTCAATTTTTTGCGCAACGTCTATGGTGCTCGAGTCATGTGATGTTGCACTTTCTTGTGATTGCTTGGCTTCAGCGTTTTGTTTATGTGGGGTTTTTTCTGCCTTTGCTACTTTTTTGACAGCTTTTTCTTTTTCTTGAATAGCTTGTAGCTTCGCCATCTCACGCTTGTATTTTTTGCGTTTGCTGCGGCGAAATGCATCAATCAATAGTAAAATCACGATGATAATACTAAGCAATAAAATCAGTTGAACTTGAGTCATGTTTATAATCTATATAATCGTATTTCAATAGAGGCTTATTCTAATCAATGCATGCCTAATTAAAAAGACAAAAGCGCTAAGAATCTAATAAATTTATAATTTCATCGCTGACTTTGCGATCGGCATCAAGCATTAATAGCTGATGTAGGTTTTGAAATGTTGCTTTAAGCTGTCGAGTATATTCTTGATCGTCAAAGAATCGTTGCAATTCATGAGTAATCTGATTAGCTGTGAAATTTTTCTGCAAAAGCTCTGGCACTATTGCCTTATTCGCAAGGATATTTGGCAAACCAACATATTTGGTTTTTAACATATGTTTAACAATAGTTGCTGTAAGTGTCGACATCTGATAACCAATGACCATTGGCTTTTTATAAAGCATTGTCTCAAGTGCAGCGGTACCCGAGGCGACTAATGCAAAGTCGCAGGCTTGTAGTACCCTATGTGCATTACCGTTGAATTTTTGAATATTAAGCTTATCAAGTAGTTCTTGATGTTTATTAATCTCGCCATATAAACTTTCTTTAGCTACAGGAAGCAAGGTGTCAAACTCATAACCTTGCCTTTTTAACTGGGCAATGCTCTGCAAGAAAACAGGTAGGATGCGAATGATCTCTTGTGTGCGACTCCCTGGTAGTAGGGCGATGACTTTTTTATTGGGGTTTGTATCAATATCAAGTTGTTTGCGAGCCCCAACAGTATCCTCATCCATAGGCGTTTTATTAGCTAAAGGATGTCCAATAAATATCGCTTTATGTCCATGTTTTTGATAAAAATCTTCCTCAAAAGGCAAGATAGCAAAAACAACATCAGTTGCACGTTTAATCTTTTTCATGCGGCCTTCACGCCATGCCCAAACAGAAGGGCTGACATAGTGCGCGGTTTTGATGCCACGCGCTTTAAGCTTAGCTTCAATCGGTAGGTTAAAATCAGGCGCATCTATACCGATATAGATATCCGGTGGATTATCTTGGCAATGTTTGATGATGCCTTTACGCACCTTCAAAATAGCAGGAAGGTGCTTTAATACCTCAAAAAGCCCCATGACAGATAGTGTTTCAATGGGGTAAAGGCTTTTAAGCCCGGCATCAATCATTTGCTGACCACCAATGCCTTCGATAATGGCATTAGGGTAATGTTCTCTTAGTAAACGTACAACGCCCGCGCCCAGTTGATCACCAGAGAGCTCGCCCGCAACAAGCATAATACGCATTAGCGAATGATCCCGCGTTTTGAGTGCTCAAGCAATGTGACAAATCGCTCAATCGCGGGGGTTTCTTGCTGCATGACTTTAAGTTTGTCAATGGCTTCAACTAAGCGCAAACCTTGACGATAAATGACTTTATAAGCCTCTCGTATTTGGCGAATATCTTGCGAGGAGAAACCTGCTCTTTTTAAGCCTTCGACATTAATGCCGCAAGGTGAGGTAGTAGGTGATGCCGTCACCATCAAATAAGGAGGAACATCCTGCGTGATCAGCGCCATATGCGCGATAAAAGCATAAGAACCGATATGGCAAAACTGGTGAATGCCTGAATTGATGCCGATTGTGGCAAAATCATCGACGTGCACGTGACCGGCAAGCGCTGAATTGTTAACCAATGTGACATTGTTACCAACACGACAATCATGTCCAATATGCACATAATTCATAATCAAATTATTATTACCAACACGCGTAATGCCATCTTCTTTGGCAGTACCTCCATGAATGGTAACACATTCACGAATGATGTTGTTGTCACCCAAAATAAGCTGTGAAAACTCACCATGGAAGGTGCGATCAATGGGTTCTTCGCCGACGGAGGCAAATTGGAATATCCGATTATTTTTGCCGATAACAGCATTTTTACCAATAACCGCATGAGCAGAAATATTACACCCTTCGCCAATTTTGGCATTTTCACCAATAATAGCATATGGACCTATCGTGACATTGTCAGCAATTTCTGCTGTTTCATGAATGACTGCTCTGTTATCGATCACGTTTATACTTCCCTGTAAGCTGCAAGAAACTCAGCACTGGCAACAAGCTCGCCATCAACATAGGCCTTGGCCTCACTTTTGCACATGCCGCGCTTTATTTTGCCCATTGTCGCATGAAATTTTAAAACATCACCTGGCACAACAGGGCGCTTAATACGGACATTATCAATCCCCGCAAGCACAAAAAGTTTCTTATGATCTTGTGGATCATGATCATCACCCATCATTTTAACACCCAAAATACCAATGGCTTGCGCCATCGCTTCAACGATTAAAACACCAGGCATAATCGGCTGGTTTGGGAAGTGGCCATTGAAAAATTCCTCATTGGCAGTGACATTTTTCTGAGCAATTACCGTGCCTTCTTCAACGTTGATATCAAGGATTTTGTCAATCAATAGAAAAGGGTAACGATGCGGTAAAATTTCTTTAATTTGTTGAATGTTAAGCTGCATGTGTAATGTGCCTTACGTTGGTTTATTCAGAATCTTTAGATTTTTGCTCGAGCATTTTAACACGAGTTTCCAGTTTATCTAACCTAAATATGCGCGCACTGGTGCGTTTCCATTCCATATGTGGGCGAGCATTAAATGCTGCAGTATAAAACCCAGGTTCAGTAATGCTTTTACTAACATTTGAGGCAGCAGCTAGCAATACGTTATCACAGATTTCCAGATGACCACTGACCCCAACTTGACCGCCAAGTAGGCAGTTTTTACCAATGGTGACGGATCCGGCAATGCCGGTTGATCCAGCAATCGCAGTATTCTCGCCAATGATAACATTATGTGCGACTTGCACTTGGTTATCGATTTTTACGCCATTAGCAATAATGGTGTCATCAATCGCACCTCGATCAATAGAGGTGCAGGCACCAATCTCAACATGATTGCCAATAGTTACACCACCGATTTGCGGAATCTTAACCCAATTGCCTTTTTCATCTTTGGCATTACCAAAACCATCTGAGCCAAGCACGGTGTTGGCATGAACAATACAGTGCTCGCCAATGTGCACGCCGTGATAAATCGTAACATTAGGCTTGATTTCTGTTTTTGTGCCTATGCTTGAGTTATCCATGATGACAGAGTTAGCACCAATAATCGCATTTTCAGCAATGATAACATGCTCACCAATGACAACATTGGCAGCAATGGATGCATTGGCAGCAATTTTAGCAGAGCTTGCGATTGTCGCACTTGGGTGAATGCCAGCACTGGCCTTAGGCGTGCGATCAAATAAAGCGGCAACCTTAGCAAAGGCAAGATAAGGGTTATCAAGAACCACTGCATTTGTCGGACAGAGATCAAGTGCTTCTTTGGTTAATAAAACGGCTGAAGCTTTAGTGTCTTTAAGGTCGTTGATATATTTGCTATTGGCTAGGAATGACAGTTGTCCTAATTTCGCACCTTTAAGCGTTGCTAAACGATCGACAATAACAGATTCATCACCATGGACATAACCACCAAGGTCTTCGGCAAGTGTTTTAAGTGAGTACATGTTTAT
Source organism: Cysteiniphilum sp. 19S12-1 (assembly GCF_052030685.1). Lineage (NCBI taxonomy): Bacteria > Pseudomonadati > Pseudomonadota > Gammaproteobacteria > Thiotrichales > Fastidiosibacteraceae > Cysteiniphilum > Cysteiniphilum sp. 19S12-1. The sequence continues at coordinate 60,014 of NZ_JBQAJM010000014.1, read as the reverse complement.
ATATCCTTATGCATATAAAAAAAAAGCCCCATCAAGGAGCTTTTTGATCAATTGGCTGATGCGCGATTACGCAGCAGCAACTTCCAATGCTTTGATCTTAGCAACAAGACGGCTCTTATGACGTGCTGCTTTGTTCTTGTGGATCAAGCCTTTAGTGGCGTAACGATCTAATACTGGTTGAAGTTTGGCAAAGCAATCTTTTGCTAAAGATAAATCGCTTGCTTCGATTGCTTTAACTGTTTTCTTCATGAAAGTTCTCATCATTGAACGACGAGACATATTATGTTGACGGTTTTTCTCTGCTTGTCTTACACGTTTTTTAGCTTGCTTACTATTAGCCAATGTTCTTCTCCGATTATTTAATTTTTTTAGGTATCAAGTGACAGATCACCACAATCAAGAAACGGACACGCTTTTCTGAAATAGGATCAACTGCTAATTTAAAATCGCAGCGTATTTTGAACCGATTTGAATGATAAGTCAACACTGTGATTTTAATCATTAGAAAAAAGGTTTAATTTTGGCTACAATAGCAACCTGCTTATCAACCTAAACGGTGAAAATAAAGTCATGCAAGCACAACAAAAACAAGAAAAGCAAGAAAAGAATGTTATTCATACCGATGTTTTGGTGATCGGTGGCGGGGTTAATGGTACAGGCGTTGCTGTTGATGCGACATTAAGAGGTTTAGATGTGACGCTTTGTGAAGCAAAAGATTTTGCTTGTGCAACCTCATCAGCTAGCAGTAAATTGGTGCATGGCGGCTTGCGTTATTTAGAACAATATGAGTTTAAGCTCGTTAAAGAAGCCTTAAAAGAACGTGAAGTACTTCTGAAAAAAGCACCGCATATTATTCATCCTCTGCGTTTTGTTTTGCCGCATGCCAAACATTTGCGCCCAGTGTGGATGATTCGTGTTGGCATGTTTTTATATGATTTTCTCGCAGGTAAAATGTCATTAAAAAAATCAAAAAAGATCTCATTGGTTAATACGCTAGAAGGTCAAAATTTGACTGATGATTTCACTGTTGGTTTTGCTTATTCGGATTGCCGGATTGATGATGCGCGGATGACGATGCTTAATGCTCAACAAGCCAAAGCACATGGTGCCAAAATCTTGATGCCGTATCAATGCGTTGAGGTAAAAAAAGTGAAAAAGGTAAACAGTAGCTGGCAAGCAAAACTTGTAGATGATAAAGGTGATCAAATAATCGTGCTTGCTAAGGCCGTTGTTAATGCCGCAGGACCTTGGGTTGCGGATATTATTCATGATGTGCTAGAAACGAGTTCTAAATCGGCAGTGCGTTTGATCAAAGGCAGTCATATTGTGGTACCTAAGTTATATGAGGGTGATCATGCATATATTTTACAAAATGAAGATGGGCGTATTGTCTTTGCGCTGCCATATGGTTTTACTAGCGAGCATAACAATGAGTTTACCTTAATTGGTACGACGGATGTTAATTACCAAGGTGATCCAAGAGATATAAAAATTAGTGATGAAGAAGCGGATTATCTGTGTGAGTTGATTAATGGTTATTTCAAAAGAAAGATTTCACCTAAAGACGTTGTTTGGAGCTATGCTGGTGTGCGTCCGCTATATGATGATCATGCCAAGGATCCGTCTAAAATTACGCGTGAATACCACTTGGAGCTTGAAGATGATCAGGGTGAATTACCCGTATTATCAATCTTTGGTGGCAAGATCACGACTTATCGCACTTTGTCGAAGCATGTGATTGATAAGTTGCAACCGTTTTTCCCTGATATGAAAGCATGCACAACGGATAAGATTGCAACACCAGGTGGTGAAGCAGCCTCATTTAGCGAAATTTTGGCAAAGCTCAACACTACTTACCCATGGCTTCAGGATAAGCACGCTTATCGCTTGGCATCATCGTATGGGATGCAGAGTATTGATGTGTTAAAAGATGCGAAGTCTTATGATGATTTAGGGATATGTTTTGGTTATAACCTATATCAGCAGGAAGTTGAATACTTGATTGAACATGAATGGGTGCGCGATGTTGATGCGTTGTTATGGCGTCGCAGTAAGCTTGGGTTATGGCTGAAAAAAGATAAAGTAGCGCAATTGACGCAATGGTTAGAAAATTATTTTAAAACACTGTAAATGCAAGCTTAAACGTAAACGTACCATTTGACCATGCTTAGGGTGCGATTGACATTGTTGGCTGAGCGTTAGTCGAAGCCATTTGTTGTTTTCATCCGTACCCTTCGACTATGCTCCGGGGATGGTTAATATGATTAGTTACGCAGAAAAACAAAGGAAATTAAATGGAAAGTAGTTTTAAGAAAGTCCCTAAAACTGGGGTGATTTATGTGATGTCTAAAGCGCAAGCGCATGGGTTTTATTATGGTAATCCTGAATGGTCAAATCTCGGGCAAGGTGCACCTGAAACAGGAGATATGCCTCAAAGTCCAGCACGCTTGAAAGATATCTCATTAGATCAAATCTCAGCTGAGTACAGCCCCGTCGCGGGAGATGTTGAGTTGAGAAAGGCAGTGGCTGAGCTATATAATCAACGTTATCGTTTTGACAAAAAATCGCAATATACCTATGAAAATGTCTCGATTTCCTCTGGGGGGCGCTCGGCACTGTGCCGAATTGCAGCAACAATGAGTAATATTAATTTAGGACATTTTTTACCGGATTATACCGCTTATGAAGAGCTGTTAAATGTCTTTGGCGGCTTTGTCTCTATGCCGATTTCTTATCGTACTGCCGAAGGTTTTAAACCGAATGTTGCTGAGATGGAAAAAGCAATGATTAATATGGGTTTGGGGGCAATGCTTTTATCTAATCCATGTAATCCAACAGGGCAAATTATTATTGGTGATGCATTAAAACAATTGATTAATTCAGCGAAAAATATCGGTTGCTCGATGATATTTGATGAGTTTTATTCTCACTATTTATATGAGCAAAACCAAAAAACATTAAGTGCTGCCGCGTATATCAAAGATGTCGATAAAGATAATATCTTGATTGTTGATGGGTTGACCAAAAACTGGCGTTATCCAGGGCTGCGTATCTCATGGACATTGGGACCAAAAGATGTCATTGAAGGCATTGCTTCAGCGGGGTCATTTTTAGATGGTGGCGCGGTGCACGCGATACAAAAGGCAGTTGTGCCATTATTAGATCTCAAACATGCTGATCAAGAAGCAGATTCAATTCAACAAGAGTTTGTCAAAAAACGTGATTACATGATGTCACGATTGAAAGAAATGGGCTTTGTGCTATCCAAAGTGCCAGAAGGGGGCTTTTATTGTTTTGCTTCTTTGGAAAACCTGCCAGAGAGTCTTGCTGATGGTATGAAGTTTTTTAAAGCCTTATTGCAGTATAAAGTGATTTGCGTGCCAGGTGAGTTCTTTGATGTGAATCCTGGTCAGCGTCGCAAAGTGGTTAATACACGTTTAAAGAAATATGTGCGCTTAAGCTTTGGACCAAGCTTTGAGGAGATCAAGTTGGGCTTGGATAGAATACAAGAGATGCTGAATGAAGCATTGTAGCTATTATTGCTTTGACTATGATTACATGTTGACTAAATTTTCACTATGCAATGGTTGGCTGAGCATTAGTAATGAATCAATAATAAGTTACGATAAACAATGTGATATATCTTGATATATGTCAATCTCTGCTCTATGCTTTAGATAGGTTAGTCATTAGAGGTATTTTGTGATGATTCATACAGCAAAATTATTTATGAATGGGCGCAGTCAGGCGGTAAGATTACCGAGTAGTTATCGTTTTGACTGCAAAGAGGTTTATATCAGACGGCATCCTGAAACGGGTGATATTATTATTTCTAAAAAGCCAGGTTCGTGGGCGGATTTTTTTGAGATGAAAGAGGGGAATATCCCTAAAGACTTTATGACTGATAGAGATGATGAAGTGCCATCACAGAGAGATTTATTCTGATGGTAAATACAAAGCTCTACATGCTTGATACCAATACGGCAAGTTATATTATTAAAGGTGATTACCCTGCACTTAAGGCGCAGCTTATTAATGTCCCTATGTCGAGTATTTGCATCTCAGCGATTACTGAAGCTGAATTGTTATTAGGCGTCGCTAAAAAGCCGCATGCAAAGCATTTGCCTATGATTGTTAATGAGTTTCTACTGCGCGTTGAGATATTGCCGTGGACATCACAAGCGGCAAAAATTTACGCAAAGTTACGCGCAACCTGTGAAAAAGAAGGCAAGACATTATCGTGCATGGATATGCTTATTGCAGCGCATGCTAAGGCTGAAAATGCGATTTTGGTCACAAAAGATAGTGCCTTTTATCACTTGTCAAAGCATCTTGAGCTAGAGGATTGGACAAACGATGAGTGAAAAAAATAGAGAAAGCATTAAGTTGAGTTTTAATTATTCCCCTCACCCGCGCAGCATAAGCTGCGCGACCTCTCCCGCAAGGGGAGAGGTAAGAAACAATGTAACTTATTTCTGAATCATTAAAGTTACGCTGTGATTTTCTTATATTTAATACGATGTGGGTCGACTGAGTCATCACCTAGTCGTTTTTTCTTATCTTCGATATAGGCTTCATAGTTGCCCTCAAACCATACGACATTACTTTCACCTTCAAAAGCTAAGATATGTGTTGCTACACGATCCAAGAACCAGCGATCATGCGAGATGATCATCACGGAACCTGGGAAGGCAAGAATGGCTTCCTCAAGTGCGCGCAATGTTTCAACATCAAGGTCATTCGTTGGTTCATCAAGCAATATGACATTACCACCTTTGCGTAATAATTTTGCTAAATGCACGCGATTGCGCTCACCACCGGAAAGCTGATGGATGAATTTCTGTTGATCAGAACCTTTAAAGTTAAAGCGCCCAACGTATTGACGTGATGGAATCGTGTACTTGCCAACAGCGATGACATCTAAACCATCAGAGATCTCTTCCCATACAGTCTTGTTATCATCTAAAGTATCACGTGATTGGTTGACGTAAGCAAGCTCAACCGTTTCACCGAACTCAACATTGCCCGCATCAGGCGTTTCAATGCCTGATACCATTTTAAAGAATGTCGATTTACCTGCGCCATTGGGGCCAATAATGCCAACGATAGAGCCAGCAGGAACCTCAAAACCAAGCTGATCAATCAATAAACGATCACCAAAGCCTTTGCTGATACCATCAATATTAATGACTTTATTCCCTAAACGAGGACCTGGTGGGATGTATAGATCTTGTGTGGCATTACGCTCTTGGAATTCTTGTGAGCTTAGCTCATCAAAGCGCGATAAACGTGCTTTTGATTTGGCTTGACGACCTTTGGCGTTTTGACGCACCCACTCAAGTTCTTGTTGTAATGCTTTTCTATGTGCGGTTTGCTTTTTCTCTTCTTGAGCTAGACGCGCTTCTTTTTGCTCTAACCAACTAGAGTAATTACCTTTAAAAGGAATGCCTTCACCGCGATCAAGCTCAAGAATCCATTCAGCTACATTGTCTAAGAAATAGCGATCATGGGTAATGGCAACAACGGTGCCTTTATACTCTTGTAAGAAACGCTCAAGCCACGCAACACTTTCAGCGTCTAAATGGTTTGTCGGTTCATCCAAAAGTAAAATATCAGGAGAAGATAACAGTAATTTGCACAATGCAACACGGCGTACTTCACCACCTGAAAGCTTAGATACATCAGCATCCCAAGCAGGTAAACGAAGCGCATCAGAAGCAATCTCAAGCTTGCGATCAATCTCCCACGCACCTGCTGCATCAATCTTGTTTTGTAGCTCACCTTGTTCAGCAAGCAGCTTGTTCATCTCATCATCGGACATCGGTTCGCAAAACTTCATGCTGATTTCATCAAAGTGCGTGAGCAGTGCTTTAAGATCGGCTAATGCTTCTTCAACATTGCCTTTAACATCTTTTGTTGGATCAAGTTGTGGTTCTTGTGGTAAATAACCAATTTTAACACCCTTGCGAGGTGCGGCTTCACCGACAATCTCAGTATCAAGACCTGCCATAATACGCAAAAGTGTTGATTTACCTGAGCCGTTAAGACCTAAGACACCAATCTTGGCACCATCAAAAAAAGATAGCGAAATATCCTTTAGAATATAGCGATTGGGTGGCACAACCTTACCAACGCGATGCATTGAATAAATATATTGTTCAGACATTTAAGAATCCTTAGTTTGTTTTGTAAGATGGATATAAGTACGTATGCAAATATTATCAGGTATTTTTTGGATTCTCAGATCAAGTCTGAGAATGACCACAAATCGTCATATTCGGGCTTGACCCGAATATCCATTATTACCAAAAAACTATTGTTTAGGTACTTAGGCATAAACGCAGGCGATTGTAGCAAAAAATAGAGAATCTTGGTATAGCACTTGCAAAATGATTTATACCGCCCGCAAACCATTTTACAGAATTTCTATCATTGAATTTCTCGTACTTCTGAATGATTGGGTTTTGCCAATAGTCCCAGCTATTACCTGCAAACCAATCATTCAGGAGCATCAAAAACTTCTTCGACATTAAACACCGCAAAATGATTCACGAGCGGTATACAAGCGGTATAGATAATAAATTTCTGAAATAACCTTGGGTTACTAGTGCCACATATTCAAGATACGCGAATATTTTAGAAATGGGGTAATGCGCCATAAAATATGGGATTTACAAGTAAACTCAAGTAGCCGGGTGTTTAAAAGTTGTAACACTAGCTATATATATGCTTCAATTTGTATAATCAACAATTAACAACAGAGTGAAAAGGATTCAAAATGGCGCGATTAATATTGCTTGTAGGTGCTTGTAGTGCGGGAAAAAGCTCTACAGCAAAAGCATTACAGAACTTAATGAATGAGCCCAATGTTCATCTAGGGATTGATACGTTTCATTTGGCCATTCCCAGTGCAAAACTAGAGTTGTCAAAGCCGGATAAAAATTACTTGTATCCCAAGCAATATCAGGAAAATGGGCAGGCGATGACAGAGATTGTGCACGGTGAGATCATTCAGCGCATAAATCTGGCGCGTTATGAATCAGTCTGTTGCTTTTTAGATCATGGTATAAGTGTTGTTGCAGATGAAATTTTTTGGCGCTTTGATGATTTTAAAGTATTTTTGGATAAGCTTAAAAACCATGAAGTGGTGATGGTTGGCTTACAGGTTTCTGATGAAGTTGGCGAGAAACGTGCACAAAAACGCATGGAGCAATCCCAAAATTACCAAGATGATTTTCGCCCAATCGGCATGAGTCGTGCCTCAAATCATATGACGCATAAATATACGCGTTATGACATAGATATCAGTACCGATAATAAAACACCGGATGAGTGTGCGCAATCGATTTATCATGAGCTACAAGCCATGACACACTTTGCGGCATTTAAGTCACTTTGTCAGCAGTATTTATAACCATGAAATTATTTGAGGTGTTGACACTAAAGTGATATGACGTGCTTATTAAAAGATCATAACCATTTCAAAATGCACATTGCCTTGGCAGTGTTAAGCCGATCATTGCAAAAAATCCCAGATATTAACACAAACCAACTAGCCAAAGATCAGGTTTTTAGGCTACACTTTGGAGGGAATTAAATTACAAAGATATTCCACTAATCAACATTTAAAAGGAGTTTACAGTTTATGAATAAAGTAATTAGACCAAAACGTGTGTATGCCGCTATTTGGATGCTCTATGGTGTGAGCATCTTGGGGCTTTTGGATTTACTGACGTCATCAACTTTGGTGATGGTACCAATGGAGCATGTCTGGCTTGATGTGGTTGCCTATATTGTACTGATTGCAGTTGCCTTTGTGATTAGCCTAGGGGTGAAAGCCGCGAAATGGATTTATATTATCCTTGCGGTCATTTGGTATGCTTTTTTAATCTTTTACTTGCCAGAGCACGCCAGTCACCCGCTTAACTTCTGGTTGGTGTTTATTGAAATCATTCTAATCATTGCTGCATTTTATATTTTGTATCAACCTAAAGCTGTGCGTTGGTTTAATAAAGCGCAGAAAATATAGCCAATATTAAGGTTCATAATGAATCAAAAACCTAGGCGATAACCGACTTGATACTTATTTATCGAGTTTTCATTCTTCTATTGCTTCCAGACGTAAATACCCTTTGCCAATCACCAATATTGATTCGCCAAAAAGAAGTTTTTGTTCGGCGTAATGCGCTTGATCACCATAGTGTTGAGTGCAGATTTCGTTAATTTCTGTTAAATTGACACAACGCGAATTTGAGTCCTCAAATAAAATATAACAACGGCTTTCCCTGTCTATTTGATAGCAACTTTGATTATTGTTACCTAAAGTACGGCTTGATGAATTAAACATGTCTCATCCTCCAATAGTTTGTATTTGACCATGAAGATGATAAATCTTTTTCAAGATGAAATTAATCTCTGAAAAGGGTGAAAATAAGCTTTGTACTGAATAATTAATGTCTAATATAGGGAAAAAAAAACTGTTCTAAGCCATCGTAACCATGTTCAACAACGTATTTATGTAGCGATCTTTTATCATGACATCCTGTTTTTTCTCGAATGTTCCTCAGGTAGGTAGATACGGTGTTTTGAGAGCGATTTAACATTTTGGCTATTTGACTGTCGGTGCAACCATTTGCATAAAGAAGCATAATCTCAAATTCGCGATCCTTTAGCTCATTGCTTGCGTTTTCCTGTAGCAATTCGCTCGCATAGTCTCGTTTTGGTTGTTGTATAGTGGGTGGTAAGTAATTTGGTATCTGGATTCTATTTTCAGGCAAGTCTGCTTCACGAATTAAATGCGCTGCTTTTTTATTGAAATAGCTGATGAATTTTAATAATTTTGCACGATGTAAATCATAAAATCGATATGCTTTGTCTGCGTTTTTTTTGTTTGAATGGAAAGAATACATGTGAAAGCAGTTTTGCGATTTATCTTCCACGACAAACTCTATTCTGGCATCAATGTCAAAATTTTCACGTGCATCTTCAGCAATTTCAGAAATATGCTCGTTTTTATTTCTGCGCCAATAATTAATACCTCCAGTAAATCTATGCACAGAATTTTCAGGTTTAAGATGATTGTTTAGATAATGCATAGCCCACTCGCGAGGAGTTCCTAAGTCACTAAATTCCCCATGAGTGTAATGTTTACAATAAGTTAAGAAATGTATACCGCTGTCTTCATAAAGGGGTTGAGCAATTTCAATCACCTCTGGCATCACTTTAAAAACGTGCATTGATTCAAAATCTTTTTGTTTATGTTCCATGTTTGTACTCCTGACTATTTTTCATGTAGGCTAACGTAATCACTGAGATCAATGCACATATAACAATGTAAAGGGCAGGTGCCATTTTGATATCAGTAAAGTCCGTTAGAAACGTGTTAATACTTGGTGTAAATGAGCCAAAAATTACAGCAATGCTGTGACCAATTCCGACGGAAGTCACACGGCTGTTTTCTGGTGCCTGTCTGACAATAATAGCAACAAAAGTGCTAACCGAGATTGCCGTAAAAATGGCAAATATAACGTAAGCTATGATCACGATCATAGTGTTGCTGCTAAACAGCGACTGATACAAGGGGATGGCGACTATTATTAATACAATGTAACTGTACTTTAGCAGTTTACTACGGTTAATTTTGTCGGAAAAAAAACCGACAGTTGGTAGCAAGGCGACAAATAAAATCACTATTAGCATATGGATGATAGATATTTGTATGTTTGATAAATTGTTATTTGCTCCGATTACGGCGTGTATGTAAAAAACAAAATTAAAAAATAGACATGACGGGGCAAACATGTACAAAAATATTTTGCCAATACTTGCAATATTTTGTGTATTCTCTCGTAGAATGTCTGTTAGTGAAAAAATACTTTGTTGACTTGGGATCGTTTCACTTAAATTCCTTCTAATCCAGCCAACAATAAATACAAATACTACTGATAAGCCGAACATTAGACGCCATCCCCATTGATGCAGTTGAGATTCAGTTAGCATCGCTTTAAGTGCAATTAAAATGATAATTCCAGCCAAATATCCAATAATAGCAATTCCATCTGCAAAACTACCATAAAATCCCTTTTTATCGTCAGGTGCTAATTCATAAAGAGTTACAATGACCGTTGGAAATTCACCACCAAATGCAATTCCTTGTAATATTCTTAATATGATAACAAGAATGCAAATTAAACTACCAGCATAAGCATAACTTGGCATTATTGCCATGCCAACAGCACATATAGCCATAAGGCTAATAGTTCCAAGTAAAACAGACTTTCTCCCATATCTATCGGCAACGATTCCCCAGAAAATTGCTCCAAAAGGCCGAGCAATGTAAGCCATAGAAAATACTAAGAATGTAGCAAGTAAAGAGTGTTTAAAATTCTCTGGGAAAAAAATTTTAGCAAAAACAGGCGCCAAAAGACCATAAAGGCAAAAGTCATAAGTCTCAAGGATGTTGCCGCATAAAACCGGTAGAACCTTTCTAAATTGATCATTCATAACATTCACACCATAGGTTGCCATAAATACCGATAAATCCTATTGTTACTACTAAGTTTCGCTTTACAAGACACCAACAAAATAGCATCAACATGTATTTGTTTAATCGGGTATTTAAACTGAACAACAATGCCTAAACTATAGCATATTAGGCAAGAGATAACTTGCGCATAAATGTATCAAATTGTTTTAGTATGTATACAGTGCAAATCGTTGTTAGACCAATGGCACTACCTTTAGCAGGACCACTAACCATCCATGGCAGCTTCGCACTGGATCCTCACGCCATTTTGCCTTACGGATGACAAGTCATAGGATGTCATTGCGAGCATGGATGCGTGGCAATCCATTTTGTCAGGGATGGTAGATCTAAGTTCGTTGCAAAGCCTATATTTACAGGCTACTTCTTAAGGTAGTGCCATTAGTTGTTAGGCTTTAAGGCTGCTTAGCTAATCTAAGCTATTGATTTTTGGAGAATTTTCGAGGCTTTGGGGAATTAGGTAGCTGTATAGCTGTGCTTATCGTTGTGCGCAAGTTAACTAACGATAGTCTAAGCACAGTGTTAAATAGTATTTGACACCATAAACCATGGCATTAACCGATAGATCAAAGGTTGGTTCATGCACCATTGAGGTAAAGCCTGAAGCTTCATTGCGGACGCCTAAAAAGGCATAGCATGCTGGAATTTCTTTGGCAAAATAGGAGAAGTCTTCTGATGCCATCCATGGAATGTGAGATAATAAGGTATTTTCCTTGCCCACAACTTGTTGCGCGGCAGAAATGGATTTCTGTGCACATTCTGCGTCATTTTGCGTTTCAGGATACCCCGGTAGGTAATCGATTTTAACAGAACCGGCATAAGTATTGGCAATGCCATTAGCAATTTCATATAAGCGCTTTTTAACGAGCTCTCGTACGGATTGACTTAGATAGCGAATACAGCCCTTGAGTTTAGCGTTATCAGCAATCACATTATAAGCGCTACCAATATTAAGTGCAGTAATCGAAACAACCGCGGGATCAAAGCTCGATAGATTTCTTGAGGCAATCGTTTGCACGGCATTGACAAATTGCGTTGCCATAATCATCGGATCATTGGTTGTGCATGGTGTGCTGGCATGCCCGCCTTTGCCGATAAAGGTAATATCAAATAGATCAACACCTGCTAAGGCGACTGGTTGGCAAATTTGCATTTGTCCTTCATTAATTGATGGTAATACATGAATACCATAAATAGCACTAATACCCGCTAATGCGCCATCTTTGATCATCGCCGGTGCGCCACCTGGTAACACTTCTTCAGAAGGCTGAAATAAAAAGCGGATGTTAACATTCAGCTGATCTTTAATTTGAATCAACGTGTGCGCAGTAGTTAATACCATTGCACAATGGGCATCATGCCCGCACATATGTGCCTTGCCATCAATGGTTGACTTATAATCACATGTATTTTGCTCGTGTATCGGTAATGCATCCATATCAGCACGCAATGCAATCATTGGATAGTCAGGGTTGGCAATCAAATCAGCGATAAGTCCTGTTTTGCCAATATTACGCTTAATGTTCAAGCCAAGCATTTGTAGTTTATTAGCAATAAAGTCTGCAGTATTTACAACATCAAAGCCAAGTTCAGGATGGCGGTGAATATGCTCACGCACTTCGCGTAAATAGTTTTGATCAATCGTTAAGTCATCAATGATATTAGGCATCGTGAATCTCCTTTTTTGACAAATGTTTGAGTGTGTTTGCCGTAACTAATGAGGCTGTTAAGCAGCTGATTAAAATCAGTAAAATGGTACTGTTTAAAATAGCGTTACTTAGAATGCCATTTTTATAACCAACGAGGATGATGGCTAAGGTTGCGGCAGCGTGAGCGCTACTTAAGCCAAAGATTAAACGCCCATCAAGTGGCGATAGTTTAAGTGCATATTGGGTGAATTTTGCGGCAAGCCATTTACTGACAAGAGCGACGATAATCAAAGTAATCGCAATCGTTAAGATATGATGCATATCAACAAGTACCTCTAGGTTAACAATCATGCCAACGCTAATCAGGAAAACTGGAATAAACAAGGTATCACCAATAAAATGGATTTCTGCTTTGAGTTTTTTCTTTTTGGCAACAAAACGATTTAAGGATAGACCTGCAAAAAACGCACCGATAATCGCATCAACACCAATGATTTCAGCAAGTAATGCCAACAGAAAAACAACGAATAATACAAAGGTGTAATGCAAGCTTTTTTTGCGCGCAAAAAGATAGAAAAAGCCTTTGGCAATATAAGGGATAACAATGAAAGCGATCAGGCTAAAAAGGATAAAACCAATCACAAGTGTGATAAGCATCACAATGCTACTACCTTCTTGATGAAGCCCCGTAACTAACGCTAGAATAAGTAGCACCACCGTATCGGTAATAATCGTCCCGCCCACGGCAATGGCAACTGCTTGGCGTCTGGCGTAGCCTTTTTTACTGACCATCGGATAAGCAATCAAGGTATGGGTTGAAAACATAATCGCCACTAAAATTGCTGCACTGGCTTGAAGATCAAATCCGTAATAAAACACGGGGAAGCCTATGGCAAAAGGGATAATAAACGTCAATACGCCAAAGAGCAGGCTTTTATGTTGATGTAGTTTAAACTCTTTCATCTCAAGCTCAAGCCCTGCAAGAAACATAATATAAAGCAGTCCAGTCGTTGCAAAAATGGTTACCGCAAGGTTTTGATCTAAGATATTTAAGGCATGAGGACCTACGATAATGCCCGTGATAATCAGTCCGATAATGCTCGGTATTTTGCTGTAATGGCAGATCACCTTAGCCGCAAGAATGAGTGCTAAAACAACGGTAAAAATACTCACAGGATTATCTAGCGGTAGGGTAAATAGGTGTTTAAGCGTCTCAAGCGTATGCATGAATAATCCTTGTTTATTATGTTTTGAAGATTTCAACCATATGCAGTTTATTTATTTGTAAAGGTTTGACAGGGTCTTTGCTTATGCTTAAAGGGCGTATGCAATACGCCCCTACATAGCTTGTTATTATGGATAAAGATATTGTCAAAATCATTTTTAACCTAACACATCAACATCTTTAGGTGGTGTGAAGTCGTAGGTTTTAGCGGGGATCTTTGCAGTGGAAATATCATAAAACTCAATATGCGTGGACTGCCCAACTTCTGTTTGGATAAGCATTGATTTTGGTGTGTTGCCCGCGAACGTAATATCGATATATTTAATCAAAGACTGATCATTCACTTTAGGTGTTAAGCGATAAGTATGCTCGCCATTTTGGGTTATGCTAAAGAGTTTTTGCAATACTTTACTGTCACCGGTCAATAACAGTAAATAGGGCGCTTGAGAGATGTTTTTAGGCACCTCACTAATGGTCACTTGCTCTAGATCTTCGTCATAGTTCCAAAGTTTCTGGCCATTAGATAACAGCATTTGCTTTTGTGGCGACTCAACCTGCCATTTAAAAAAGCTAGGTTTACTCACCCATAATTCACCCATGCTCGTTTCTTTAATGCCTTGCTGTGGATTAATTAAACTTTGATGAAATTTGGCATGCATGTTTTTAAGATTGGTTAATAACGTAAACAATGTACTATCAGCGTCATTATTTTTGATACTTTCGATATTTTGAGTATTCTTAGTATTTTTAGAGCTCTGAAGGGTGGCAGCTTTAGTTGCTATTGGTGTGCTGCTTTCACCCTGTGCAAACGCAGGCTTTAGTAGTGCGCTAGAGAGTAGTCCAATGGCGGTGAAACCTAAAAGACTATATTTAATCAACGGCTGTATTTTTTGTATATTGTTCATTGTTGTCACCTTTTTACCAGTACTTCGCGCATACCATTGCTTTGCATTTCACTCACAAGACCAGCTGCTTCCATTTCCTCAATTAAACGTGCTGAGCGGTTATAGCCAATGCGCAGACGACGTTGAATGTTTGAAATCGATGCGCGTTGTGTTTCAAGTACGATTTTTACGGCTTCATCATAGAGTGGATCGGTGCTATCTGTTCCACCCTCGCCATCACTGCCTTCTTCATCTTCGCTTGCAGTGATGCTATCGATATACTCAGGTTCGCCCATTTCTTTCCATGCGGCAACCACGCGATGCACTTCATCATCATCGACAAAGGCGCCATGTACGCGCGCTGGCACACCTGAACCAGGCGGCAGATAAAGCATATCACCATGACCTAAAAGCTGTTCAGCACCTTGCTGATCTAAAATAGTGCGTGAGTCAATCTTCGATGACACTTGAAACGCAATGCGTGTTGGAATGTTGGCTTTAATCAATCCTGTGACGACATCAACTGATGGACGCTGTGTTGCAAGGATTAAGTGGATGCCTGCGGCACGTGCTTTTTGCGCTAAGCGCGCAATGAGCTCTTCGACTTTTTTACCAACGACCATCATCATATCGGCAAACTCATCGGCAATGACAACGATGTAAGGCAGCTTCTCTAGCAAAGGCGCATCTTCATCGTGTCCAGGGCGCAGTTTAAGCCATAGGGGGTCTTTCATTGGCTCGCCTGCTTTTTCAGCTTCAAGGATTTTCTCATTTAATCCAGAAATATTTCGCACACCCGCGGCTGCCATAAGCTCATAACGTCGATCCATTTCTTTAACACACCAACGTAAGGCGTTAGCCGCCTCGTTCATGTCGGTAACAACCGGTGTTAATAGATGTGGTATGCCTTCATAGATCGATAACTCAAGCATTTTGGGGTCAATCATAATAAGGCGTAGATCATCCGGTGCTGATTTATACAGCATACTGATGATCATGGCATTAACACCAACTGATTTACCAGAACCCGTCGTTCCTGCAACCAATAAATGTGGCATTTTAGCAAGATTAGCTGTTTCAGGTGTCCCTGCAATGTCAACACCAAGCCCCATGGTCAGAGGTGAGCTTGATTCGATAAACTTTTTATGTGCCAAAACTTCTTTTAAACGCACCATTTCACGCTTTTGATTCGGTAGCTCAAGACCCACATAGGGTTTGCCTGGAATCACTTCAACAACACGCACACGAGCCGCTGACAGAGAACGCGCCAAATCCTGAGCTAAACCACTTAATTTACTGACTTTAACCCCTGGCGCAAGCTCAACTTCAAAGCGCGTGATCACAGGGCCTGGATAACTGCCAACAACTTTAACTTGCACGCCAAAATCAGCCAGTTTCTCTTCCACCAATAACGCCATTTTTTGTAAGAACTCTTTAGAGATGAGCTCTTTTTTTGCTTCTGGGTCATCAAGTAAATCTAATGATGGTAGACCGGTAATTTTATCGGTTTTATTTTTAGGTTTTTTAGGTTTTGATGACTTACTTATAGGGGCAGGTAAAGGGATGTCATCGATCTCAGTTAACACCTCATCGTCGAGCGCTTTTGTCAGTGATTTTGGTGTAAATTCATCATCAAAAGGCTCAAAGGAGATATCGCGATCATCTATGCGTTGATTGATGCCTGGATCATTGTAGTTTAAGTGATCAAGTGTATCATGCTCAGCAATAAAATTATCTTGCTGTTGTTGATGTGCTTGCTCTTTTTCAGCATTTTTTGCTCGTAATTTTTGCTCTTTTAACTGTGCCTTTTCATCTTTTCTCTGCTCTTTGAGCGCTTCTTTTTGTGCTTTGCGTTCAGCGCGTTGTAGTGCCTTTTGCTCTTTTTCTTCGTCAGAGCTTGTGAAAAAGGCTTTTATCGTCATTACAATAAAACGAATAAGTGCGGCAAGTGAGCGAATCCAAAAACCACCTGAGAACAAGGTTAATCCTAAAGCAAAAGCAACGATAAGCACCAAAATGCTACCGGCAGTGCTAAGGTATAAAATGGCATATTTAGCGACTTCTTGTCCTAGAATGCCGCCAGCGCCTTCAGGCATGTAGACACTAAAAACAGACAATGCAATTTGTGCAAGTCCACTGCCTGCAAAGATGAGTAAAATAGCACCGGCAAAGCGCATAAGCATCAGCAGAATACTACTTTCAGCAAATGTTTTACGCTCCAGGAAAAGCTGCCAGATGCCATAGACTAATAAAAAAGGGATTAAAAAACCAAAGACGCCACAGATGCTTAAGATGATGTTGGCAGTATAAGCACCGACAATACCTGCGTAGTTATAGACCCTATCTTGTGATTGAGCAATCGTCCAGCCTGGATCATTACTGTTATATGAAAAAAGCGATAACAATAAAAACAAGGCAATCGCACCCATCAATACAAGCCAAGTAATCCGTAAGCGATCAACCAATAGTGGATGAAGCTCCCTTTTAACGGTTGCTTGATTGGCAGATTGTTTTGCTGTTTTAGTTGTTTTGTCGGCTCTAGTTCTCCTAGAACCCGCTTTTTGTGATGTGTTTTTCTTACTTTTACGCAGCAGCGCCACTCTTGATTCCTCATATTCATTGAGATTAAACATTCTTATCATACCAAGGGCAAAACCAAGCAGGCAACTCGTTTTGCCAGAATGTTCATAGATTAACATTGTTCGCCCTTATCTGCTTGTCGCTTGTGTCTTTTCTCAGGTAGAATGGCGCAAGTTCATTTGCTATTAAAAACTAACATAAGGAAACTTAAGATGAATAACGCATTTTATGACCATTTACGCCAAGGGATTAATGAAATCAAAGAAGCAGGCACTTACAAAGGTGAGCGTATTATCAACTCACCGCAATCCTCAGATATTACCCTTAAAAATGGCGCACATGTTATTAATTTCTGTGCGAATAATTATCTGGGACTTGCCGATAATAAGGATTTAGTGGAAACGGCTAAAAAAGCATTGGATCAATATGGCTATGGTGCGGCGTCTGTACGCTTTATTTGTGGTACACAAACACCGCATAGAGAGCTTGAAGATCTGATCAGTCAGTATCTAAAAATGGAAGAAACCATTGTTTTCCCATCATGCTTTGACGCCAATGGGGGGGTGTTTGAATCTATCTTGACTGCTGAGGATGCAGTGATTAGTGATGCATTGAATCACGCCAGTATTATCGATGGTGTGCGCTTATGTAAAGCGATGCGTTTTCGCTATAAAAATAATGATATGAGGGATCTTGAAGCACAATTGCAAGCAGCCGATGAGAAAGGTGCGCGTTTTAAGCTCATCGTTACAGACGGTGTTTTCTCAATGGATGGCATTATTGCCAACTTACAAGGCGTGTGTGATCTAGCGGATAAGTACAATGCCATCGTGATGGTTGATGATTCACATGCCACAGGATTTATTGGTGAAAAAGGGCGTGGTACACCAAGTTATTGTGGTGTTGAAGGGCGTGTTGATATCATCACTAGCACTTTGGGTAAAGCGCTCGGTGGTGCCTCAGGTGGTTTTGTATCAGCGCGTGCGCCAATTGCTGAGATGTTAAAACAAAAAGCACGTCCTTATTTATTTTCAAATGCCTTAGCACCGATGATTGCAGCAACGTCAATGGCAGCGATTAAATTGGCGATGAGCTCAGATGAGAGACGTGATGTATTGCAGCGCAACCAAAAGCACTTCAGACAAAAAATGACGGCAGCAGGTTTTGATCTGATTCCTGGTGAGCATCCGATTATTCCGGTGATGTTATATGAAGAGAAAAAAGCCGCTGAAATGGCAGAGAAATTACTACAAAAAGGCATTTATGTTATTGCTTTTTCCTATCCAGTGGTACCAAAAGGCTTAGCACGTATCCGTACACAGATGTCAGCAGCACATACGATTGAGCAAATTGATAGAACCGTTCAGGCATTTACTGAGGTTGGTAAGGAAATGGGGATTATTTAAGAATGCAAGAAATGAAAAAAACCATGAAGGCATTATCTAAGCTCAAAGCTGAGCCTGGTATTTGGATGACTGAGCTACCTATTCCTGAGGTTGGGCATAATGATGTTTTGATCAAAGTCAAAAAAACAGCAATTTGTGGCACAGACTTGCATATTTATCTATGGGATGAATGGTCGCAAAAAACGATTCCGGTACCGATGGCGGTTGGACATGAATTTGTTGGTGAGATTGTGGCTTTAGGTTGTGAGGTGAAAGGATTTAAAATTGGTGATCGCGTTTCAGGTGAAGGGCATATTACCTGTGGATTTTGTCGCAATTGCCGTGCAGGCAAGCGTCATCTATGTCGCAATACTGTCGGTGTTGGTGTTAATCGCCAAGGTGCATTTGCTGAGTATTTAGCGATTCCTGCGGAGAATACGTTTAAAGTACCTGATTATGTCAGCGATGATATTGCCAGTATGTTTGATCCTTTTGGTAATGCCGTGCATACTGCGCTGTCTTTTGATCTTATCGGTGAAGATGTACTGATTACTGGTGCCGGTCCCATTGGTATTATGGCAGTGGCGATTGCGCGTCACGTCGGTGCTAAGCATATTGTGATTACTGATATTAATGATTATCGCCTAGAACTTGCAAGACAAATGGGCGCAAGTGTTGCCTTAAATGTCAAAGACTACAAAACAGCCGCTGAACAAGCTAATGCGTTACAAGAGACAATGAATAAGCTTGATATGACCGAAGGCTTTGATGTTGGTCTTGAGATGTCAGGTCATCAAGCCGCGATTAATGCGATGATTCAGACAATGAATAATGGTGGGAATATTGCGCTTTTAGGTATTGGTGGAGCTGAAGTCACCGTGCCATGGAATGAAATTGTTTTTAAAGGCTTGCACTTAAAAGGGATATACGGTCGTGAGATCTATGAAACTTGGTACAAGATGGCAAGCATGGTTGGCTCGGGGCTAAATGTGAATCCTGTGATTACCCACCAGTTTCACGTTGATGATTTTTTAGAAGGGTTTGAACTGATGAAATCAGGGCAGTGTGGTAAAGTCATTTTAAACTGGGCATAATGCTAACAATTTATCTCTTATATTTCTTGCCTTTTGCTTAAGTGAAACCTATGGCTTTGCCGCGCCCTTTTACTCAAGCCTAATCGTATCGATATTGGTATTGATTAATTTGATCATCGGTTTTTTTATTTTGGCAAAGCATATTAAAGAAGTGAGAATTAATTTAGCCATTGTTGCTAAAACCATTGTAATCTTGGCAGTGTATTTTGTGGTGGTCTTTCTGGTGTTGAAGAATCCAATCATTGCCAATGTTGCCATTACAGTTGCAGGATTGGGATGTTTTATTGTTATGCTTGTCTCAGCGCAAAAAAAATACTGGCGCAATGTCATCGTTGCTTTTATCTTTTTTGCCTTGTCCATTTTATATTGGGCATTATTTTTTCAGATCTTCATTTCAGTGCTACTATTTATCTCAAAAGGTGTCAGCAATGACTTTTTTGGTTGGCGTATTTTAGATTCACAGTTTTTAAGCTTTCAATCAGCAGGCGTGTTGATCTTTGGCTTTTTTATGGGGAAACTGTGGTTGTCATTAGAGCGCAAAGGCAAAGCAGTGCAGGATATTGATAAATTTAATATTGGTTTTATCTTACTAGCTGTTGTTTTCTTAGTTATTTGGATTGGCATTGAGTTAACGCCTAAAGGTCAGGGCGTGCCGGCAATATACATGATCATCGCCTTTTTAATTATGGCAATCAGTGAGTTATCCTTATCAGCGATTGGTTTGTCACTCATCACGAAGTTGGCACCGCCTAATTATGTCTCTTTATACATGGGAATCTGGTTGGTAACACTGGGCATTGGCGGCAAGCTGGCTGGTGTTATTGCGCAGTGGGCGCCTGTGACTGGTGATATCCATCGTATAAAAGCAGGAATGTCAGCAGGTTTAGAGTTGTTTATCGTCTTAACTGTTGTTGGTGCTGTGTTGTGTTTATTGTTAAGACGATTTGTAATTGCTAAGCGATGAATCAAGAATAAATTGTGCTTTAATTTCCCCCTCACCCGTGCAGCTTAAGCTTAAGCCGCACGAGCGATCCCGCAAGGGGAGAGGTACTAGCTAGTGCAATTTATTTATACATCGTTGCTAAGCGATAATTAGCCTTTTCTGGCGCCAAAAACAATAGAAAGTAATATTAGCAAGGTGCCGATACCCTGCACCAGTGTGATATGTTCACCTAAGAAAACAAAGGATAATGCCAGTGTTGAGATCGGCATTGCCGCAGTGACAAGACCTGCGGTACTGGCACTGACTTGATCACAACCCAAAAACCAGAAAAGGTAAAAAAGTGCCGAGGCAATGGATACTAAGAATAATACAAAATAAGCATTGATGCTCAAGCTAAGTAACTCATGCCAGTTAGCGAAAAATAATAGCGGAATCATTGCAATTGCATTGATTAAGTTCATCAAAAATGCCGATTTAACCGCAGGTAATTGAGTGTTTTTAAATTTGCTAATGACGTAATAAAGTGCCTCAGGAATCATTGCTAAGAAAATGATCACATCTCCAATAATTGATAAGGCTGAAAAGTCGTGATTTGACAGACTTGAGCCATTAATCGCAATTAACCCTATGGTAGCAAAGAGGATGCATAATGCTTTAAAGCGCGTAATGCGTTGGCGAAAAATAATAAAAGATAGAACAATGATCATCGCTGGCAATGTGCTGGTGATAAGTCCTGCCATACTGGCACTGGTGAATTGAATACCTGAGAGCATCAAGAGATTAAATAACATGCCTGCACATAAGGCTTGTGCAATCAGCACCAACCAGTCTTTTTTGCTAAGCGATGCAATACTATTACTTTGTGCATTGTTGGTTTTTTTGATAAAGGGAATACACGCCAAAAGGACAATACTGCCAACAATAAATCGTATTTCAAGCAAGGCAATAATCGATAAGTTTGACACTAAAAACTTAGAGCCCGTGATGTTGATTCCTGTTACCATTTGCGCAATGATTAATGATAAAATACTCCACATAAATTCTCTCCCAATAATCATTGTAAGTGGTATTGTACATTTTAATGGTTTGAGTTGGTTCTATTACAAGCCCTTTACCTCCTCATTTTAAAATGGGGAAACCAGTTGATAATTGGCAAAGTGCTTTAGAAAATAAGTATAAACCTCAAAAAGAGTGTAATGCTAGTGGTTATTATGATCTGGTGACATTTAATGGTGCCCAACTTTGACAGGTTGGCATCACCTCTAGTGTGTTGATATTGATATGTTGAGACAATGATGTCGTGAAATAAACAATCTCAGCAATATCATGCGCAAGCAATGGTTCAGTTTGATCATAAACTTGATTGGCCTTTTGCGTATCGCCTTTGAAGCGCACCACGGAAAACTCAGTTTGCGCAAGTCCCGGTTCAATATCAGTGACACGAATATTTTTGCCCTGAAGATCAGAGCGTAACGCACGCGAGAACTGCTGAACAAAAGCTTTGCTTGCGCAATAAACGTGCCCGCCTGGGTACGGCCAATTGGCAGCGATTGAACCGATATTAACGATATGCCCATGATTGTTAGCAAGCATCAATGGCAATATGCGTTTGGTGACATATAACAGACCATTGATATTGGTGTTAATCATGGTTTCAAAATCAAGCTCATCAGCATCTTGAAAAGAGGATAAGCCGAGTGCCAACCCTGCATTATTGATTAAAATGCCAATGTTTTTTATATGCTCAGGTAGTGTGCCAATGACTTGATCGATGGCATTTTTATCCGTGACATTCAGCTCAGCAATATGAATGGGGTATTCTTGGTTGAGGGTTTTAGCCAATGCTTGCAAATGACCAAAGCGGCGCGCGGTTAAAATGACTGGATAACCATTGGCATTGTATTTACGTGCCATTTCAGCACCGAAGCCTGAGCTCGCACCAGTGATGAAAACGACAGGTTTAATATTGTGAATAGATGATTTAGTAGATTTGTCATGCATGATATGTTGATCTTTGTTTGTCGATGAGTAGAGACAAAGTGTACGAAAAAAAAGTGCAACAATCATCCCTGAAGATCAGCTTTTTTGATACCATAGCAAGCATGAATCATTAGCTTTGTTTAGTCGTATTAATGCAGCTTGATAGTTTAGTAATTTTTAAAAGTCGCCCAGCGCGAGTCATTGGGTTTGTTGATAAGAAAGTTGAAATTCAATTAGAAGATGAAAAAACCATTAAATTGCCTGAGAAAAATTTGTTGTTATTGCACGATGGTGGCTTTAAGAAATTTGAGGTATTAAATACTGATTTAGGTGAAGGTGAGCTCATTGATGCTTGGAGTTTGTTGCAAGGCACTAAAACCAACTATGGTGAGTTAAGTGAGCTTATATATGGTGAGTATAATTGCTCTACAGTTTATGGTGCTTGGCAGATTGTGCAAAAAGGACTTCATTTCTTCGCACATGAAGATGAAATTGGTGTTAATACGCCTGAGGCGGTAGATGGCATTATCAAACAAGCACAAGAAAAAGCACAAAAAGCACAAGCATTAGAAAACTTTATCATGCGCTTAAAGCAAAAAACATATGCCAAAGAAGATGAACCTTTTGTTAAAGAGCTTGCCTCATATGCTTTGGGACAGTCTGCCGGATGTCGCTTTTTTAAATTGATTGACAAGGAAGAGACACCCGTTAATGCCCATGCATTGCTGCTTGATATTGGCTATTGGGATGAGTTTGTTAATCCTTATCCCATGCGTTTAGGTGCCGCTTTACAAGCGCCTGTTTTTGATTTGCCTGAAATGCAATATCAGTCACGTGTTGATTTAACCCATTTAGCAAGTTATGCCATCGATGATGAAGACAGTCATGATCCAGATGATGCGATAAGTTTTGATGAAGCAACGCAAAAACTATGGGTGCATGTTGCTGATCCGGCAAGTTTAGTGGGTGTTGATGGTGAGATTGATAAAGAAGCACGCGCTCGAGGGAGCAATCTTTACTTACCTGAAGGCGTTATTCCGATGCTACCGCATCAGATTACCGAAGACTTGGCACTTGGTCTTCACCCGACATCTCCGGCTTTATCCATTGGCTTTAAATTGATTGATGGTGAGATTAAAGATATCGAGATTGTATTATCAACTATCAAAGTAACAAGATTAAGCTACCAAGAAGCCGAGCATAAATTAACTGAGGCGCCATTTAGTGATTTTGTGCGTTTTTCTAATGAATTTAGTAGCTATCGTCAAGACCATGGCGCAGTTGAGCTGCAGTTTCCAGAGGTGAAGCTTAAATTGCGTGATAAGAAAGTCGATATCATTCCTTTGGCAACATTACAAAGTCGCAATATCGTGCGCGATGCGATGCTTATGGCAGGCGTGGCAGTTGCCACCTTTGCTGATCAGCATGAGATCCCGTTACCGTTCTCAACGCAGCCTGAGCACGATTTAACCAAAGAAGAGCAAACACCTCAATTGACGTCACAAATGTTTGCCGTTAGAAGGCGCTTACAAAAAGGACAATACAAAAGTAGTGCTGATAGACATGCTGGCATGGGACTTAATGCCTATGTACAAGCAACTAGCCCATTAAGGCGCTATTTGGATATGGTGGTACACCAGCAATTAAGACGGTTTTTGAAGTCTGAAACTCTGTTTAGTGGTGAAGAGATTCTCATGCGCATTGGTGAAAGTGAATCAGGCATTAAAGCCGCGCGTCAAGCAGAAAGCTTAAGTAACAATCACTGGAAATGTGTCTATTTGATGCAAAACCCTAACTGGCAAGGTGAGGCGGTGGTGATCGAGAAACAGCAAGGCAATCGCGTCACGGTGTTTATCCCTAGTTTGTCATTGATCAAGAAGCTAACATTGGCAGAGTCTGCAGAATTAGATGCAACGATTACAGTGACGTTAAGTGATGTTAAGCTTGCATCACAGGATATTTATTTTCGGGTTTAAAATATTTTTAGGGTAAGTTCTTTTTTGCCAATAATACGACAAATCCTATAGATGGTTTCCAAGCTATAGGATGCTTTTGCCTTTAAAATTCGATTGGCTTGAGATTTGCTAGTTCCTAGTTTTTCTGCTAAGCCTTCAAGGGTCAAACCTTGTGAATTTTTGTATTCCATAACATCACTAGCAAGCTCTTGACGGGCAATAATTGCTTGGCTTTCAATGGTTGTATCTATTTCAATTGCTGAAATTTCTTCTTTTGAAAGGAGTTCTTTTTTTAGGGTTTCTGAATCAATAAAATCATATTTACTCATTTTAGCCTCCAATTAAATCTTTAAGAATGCGTTTTGCCTTCTCGATATCTTTTGTCTGTGTTTTCTTGTTACCAGCCCATATGCAACGATAAGTTTTGCCATCAAAATAAAAGTAGTAGATTCTGGTACCCGTTGGAGTCCTCAACTCTTTTAAATGCTTGTTACCTTGAATATCTTTTTTATAAGGTAAGCTTAGCGCATGTCCAAACATTCGTAGCAGGTCTATTACTTTGTAGGCTTTTATCAGCTCACTTTTGCTAAGTGCTTTAAGGTATTTAATTACCTCAACTTCAAGTTCAACCTTGTATTTATAATTCATTGACTATTTACCAAAAATAAACCACAAGAATTGTGACTTATAATAGTTCCAAAATTGGTACTTTTCAATGTTTTTATGAATGTGTAAATATGCTATGATCGCTATCGTGTAAAAAATTAAAATAATATGCCGTAGAATATGAGATTCAATGATTCATTAACAAGCGTTATTAATGACGTACAAACGCAAGATCGCGCACGATTAATGATGCGTTTCACCGAGCTTGCCAAAGCGCATACTACGGATAATGATAAATGGCAAAAGCTTATAATGGATGCAGATCAATCCAAAGAAAAAGTTGCATTACGTCGTACCAACATGCCAAAAATCAACTATCCTGATTTACCGGTCAGCCAGCGTGTTGATGAGATTAAAAAAGCCATTAGTGATAACCAAGTGTTGATTATTGCCGGTGAAACAGGGTCAGGTAAATCAACGCAATTACCCAAAATTTGCCTTGATTTGGGTTTAGGTGCTAAAGGTCTTGTTGGTCACACGCAACCAAGGCGTCTGGCAGCGCGCTCAATTGCTAATCGCTTAAGTGAAGAAACCAATATGCCACTAGGACAAGGCATAGGTTTTAAAATTCGTTTTAGTGACCAAACCAATGATAATACCTTTATCAAAGTGATGACTGATGGCATTTTATTAGCGGAGATTCAAAAAGATAAATATCTCTCACAATATGAAGTCATTATTATTGATGAGGCGCATGAACGCAGTTTAAATATTGATTTTCTATTAGGGCATATTCATCAGATTTTAAAAAAACGTCCCGATTTAAAGCTTATTATTACTTCAGCGACGATTGATCAGGCGCGTTTTGCCGAGCATTTTAATGCGCCAATTATCGAAGTTTCAGGACGCACTTATCCCGTTGAGATTCGTTATCAAGATCCACTAGAATTTGATGATGAATTAACGCAAGCGGATCAAATTTTGCGTGCTGTGAATAGTTTATATCATGAAAAACCAGGTGATATTTTGGTATTTTTGGCAACCGAGCGTGATATTCATGAAACGGCAGAGGTGTTAAGGAAAGCGCAATTAAGGTACACCGAGATTTTGCCATTATTTGCGCGATTATCCAATGCCGATCAAGATAAGATATTTAATCCGCGTGGTGTTGGCAGACGCATTATTTTATCAACCAATGTCGCCGAGACTTCATTAACGGTGCCTGGTATTCGCTATGTGATTGATAGCGGCGATGTGCGTATTAGTCGTTATAGTTATCGCACTAAAGTGCAGCATTTGCCGATTGAGCCAGTTTCACAGGCCAGTGCTAATCAGCGAGCGGGGCGCTGCGGACGCGTGGCTGATGGGATTTGTATTCGCCTTTATTCGGAAGAAGACTTTCTATCACGTACAGAATTTACCGACCCTGAGATTTTACGCACGAACTTAGCGTCAGTCATTTTACAAATGGAAACCTTAAAGCTTGGCAATATCGAGAAGTTTCCGTTTTTAGAGAAACCTGATTCGCGCATGGTTAAAGATGGCTATCGTCTATTGCATGAGATAGGTGCATTGACTGAGCACAGCAAAAAACATCATCTGCAAATCACGCCAATTGGGCGACAAATTGCCAAGTTTCCATTAGATCCGCGTTTGGCGCGAATGCTCGTCAGTGGTGCTAAACTGGGTGTTTTGCGTGAGATATTGATTATTGTCAGTTTTTTAAGCATTCAAGATCCGCGCGAGCGACCAATGCAATTTCAACAAAAATCAGATGAAATGCATAAACAAGATCATCATCAGGATTCCGATTTCTTGGGAGTGGTTAATCTATGGCAACGCTTTCATAATGAAACTAAAAGTTTATCTCATCGCTTAACACGTGAGTATTGCAAAAAGAACTTCTTATCTCCTTTGCGGATGCGTGAATGGCGTGAGGTTTATTTTCAACTGTTGAATCTGGCGAAGACTTTTAAGTGGACAATCTCAGAAAGCGAATCAAGCTATGCACATGTTCATCAAGCGTTATTATCTGGATTGCTAGGTTATATTGGCTTTAATTATGAGCTTAAGGAATACTTAGGTGCTCGCGGCATGAAGTTTTATATATTTCCTGGATCATCGCAATTCAAACGCACGCCGAAATGGTTGTGTGCCGCTGAAATTACCGAAACGACGAAACTCTATGCGCGAATGATCGCTAAAATTGATCCTGCTTGGTTAGAGTCTATTGCTGAGCATTTAACCAAAAAGCATTATAGCGAGCCGCATTGGAGCCAAAAACGCAAAGCGGTGATGGCAAGCTTGCGTATTACGCTATATGGTTTGGATATTGTGGTTAATCGCAAGGTGCAATATGGTGACGTTGATCCACAAGTCTCACGTGAATTATTTATTCGTCATGCTTTGGTGTACGGTGAGTTTGCGACAAATGCGCAATTTTTTCAAAAGAACTTGAGCCTTCTAGAAGAAGTTGAAGACTTGGAACATAAGGCACGTAAACGCGACATTGTCGTTGATGAAGAGACGTTATTTAGTTATTACGATAAATTGATTCCAGCGGATATTAACAATGGTGTAGTATTTGAAAAATGGTATCAATCCTTATCAAAGCTTGGGCGTGAGCAGTTGATCTTTGATAAAAAAAGCTTAATGCAGCATGACGCCGAAGCAGTGACAGACAACGCCTATCCTGATTTCTTTGACTTTGGTGGGTTTCAGTTACCTTTGAGTTATCATTTTGATCCAACGGCAAAAGATGATGGGGTAACGATGACCGTGCCATTAGTGCTGTTAGATCAAATCGATGCTAATCAATGTGACTGGCTTGTGCCAGGGTTGCTCGAGGAAAAAATTATTGCTTTGATGCGCGCACTACCTAAGAATATTCGTAAAGCCTGTGTGCCAGTACCGCATTATGCACAAGCCGTCATTGAAGCGATTGATATTGATTTGAGCGCAAATTTCTATGATATTCTGGTGCGTCAATTGGTACGTATTACCGGTATTTCATTTGACTCAAGTGTTTGGCAGGATGCGGCAATTGAGGCGCATTTACATATGAACTACCGTGTGGTTGACCCACAAAATAAAATATTGGCTGAAGGGCGTGATTTAAGTAACATTCGTGAAACGTTGCGTGGTGTAGAGCGCCCACAGGTGGCAGTTGCTAGAAAGCACAATACTACACTTTATCAAACGTGGGAGTTTGGTGATATCGCATTAACGCGTGATGTGACTGAACACGGCATTAAGTTGAGCGTTTATCCTTGTATTGAGACACGTGATGATGGTGTGGTACTAACGCAAAAATCAACCCTGCTGGAAGCCGAAATCGCAACAAGGCTTGCAACCCGTAAGCTATTGATGCTTGCTTGTTCACATATCAATCGCACGTTGGTTGAACGCATCGCGCATAAAAAGAACTTACATTTATTATTTAGTTTGATCAAAGAGACGAAATGGCAAGATGAGCTAATTGCCAAAGCTTATGATATTGCCTTTGCAATTGAAGAGAAACCTGTCGTGCGTTCGCGCGGGCAGTTTAATGCGATGTATGATTTAGGAAGAGGTCAGTTAGTATCGACGATTGAAAATCTATGTAGTGATATGGAGATCTTGATGTTGAGTTATCAAAGCTTACATAAATTACTTAATCGCAAGAAGCTGCCTTTTGATTTATTAGCACTTTACCAAGAGGTACGTACTATTGTTGATGGTCTGGTCTATAAAGGCTTTATTATTAAAACGCCTTATCATTGGTTAAAACGAATCCCATTATATCTACAAGCGCTAAGCAATCGATTGGATAAGGCGCCAAGAGCGACAAAGCAAGACCGCCAATATCAAATTGAGCAAGAGGAATTAACACATTTGCTTAAACAAAAAATGCAGCAAAAAGGTGTGATTAATGCCGTTGAAATTGATGAAATCCGTTGGTTGATGTATGAGCTATGGATCTCATGGTATAGTCAAGATATTAAAACCATTGAAACGGTGTCAACAACGCGATTGAAAAAAAGGA
This sequence comes from Cysteiniphilum sp. 19S12-1, assembly GCF_052030685.1. Classification (NCBI taxonomy): domain Bacteria; kingdom Pseudomonadati; phylum Pseudomonadota; class Gammaproteobacteria; order Thiotrichales; family Fastidiosibacteraceae; genus Cysteiniphilum; species Cysteiniphilum sp. 19S12-1. Next base: position 31,146 of record NZ_JBQAJM010000014.1, on the reverse strand, counting down.
TTCAAGCGTTATGACGATAGCAATTTAATAAAGCTATTAATGTGATATTGATCTAACCAAGAATTATCGCTTGATAAATTGCAGATGCTTAAAACCTTAGAAAAAGTTGTTGTTAAATGATACCATAGCGGTGCTATTTACAAGTGAAGATGAAGATAGATTAACGATGATAGAGAAATTTGACCCGAAAGCTGAGCAGCCAGTGACTTTCACTCAAGCGGCTTTAGCGCATTTTAGGAACCATTTGGCAAAAACCCAATCGCTTGCCATCAAGATTGGTATTACTACAACAGGCTGTTCAGGCTTAGCATATGTTGTTGAGCCGGTTAAGGAAATCCCTGAAGGCTTTATTAAGATCGATGAAGAAGGTGTTTTGTTTTTTGTAGATCCTAAGGCGTTGCAATATGTCAATGGTCTTGAAATAGATCACGTCAAAAGAGAATTAGGTTTATCACAACTGGTTTATAATAATCCCAATGAGTCAGCGCGTTGTGGTTGTGGTGAGAGTTTCACCGTGCAACAAGAAGGGTTAAAAGAGTAATGAAAATGTCTGATGTTGCTATTTTACGTCGTGAAGTTGAAGTGACGACAGTTCCCTATGGTGAGAAAATGACTTTGCTACCAGGGCAAGAAGTGCTTGTAACGCAAGCAATGGGTGCAAGCTTCACGTTAAATGTGATGGGTAATCTGGTTTATCTTGATGGCAAAGATGCCGATGCGATTAATCGTGAAGTAGTGCTTTTACCAAGTGATAAGGCCAATATTCAAGCGGGTGATGAAGTGAATCTTGATCTTCTATGGGATCAGCTACGCACTGTTTATGATCCTGAGATCCCTGTAAACATTGTTGATTTAGGTCTGATCTATGATATTTCAACCACGCGTTTGGACAGTGGCAATTATCACATTGGTGTGCAAATGACATTAACTGCTCCAGGATGCGGTATGGGGCCTGTGTTGGTGCAGGATGTTGAAGATAAGCTTAAACAATTTGCCAATGTTGAAAAGGCTGATGTGGTATTGGTGTTTGATCCGCCATGGAATTCTGAAATGATGACGGAAGAAGCAAAGCTTGAGCTTGGACTTTTTTAGGTTTAGTAAAGGACGTAAGCCATGATAAAGGTAGTATATCCTGGGACATTTGATCCTATTAGTTTAGGGCATATAGATTTAATTAAACGCGCGAGATCTTTATTTGATGAAGTGATTGTTGCTATTTCCACCGGTAATGGCAAATCAACACTTTTTACTGAACAAGAGCGCTTTAAAATTACCTCTGAAGTTTTGTCTGACATGCCTAATGTGCGCGTTGTGCGCTTGCAAGGATTGATTGCTGACTTTATTGATGAAGTGGGTGCTAATGCCGTCATTCGCGGATTGCGCGCGGTCTCTGATTTTGATTATGAGTTTCAAATGGCAAATATTAATCGCCATTTAAATAAAAAATTTGAAACGATCTTTTTAACACCTGATGAAAAATATACGTGTTTATCATCAACGATGCTTCGTCAAGTTTCCAAAATTGATCCTCATCGTGTGGCTGACTATGTACACCCAGTGGTGTTAGACGCATTGTCGGAAAAAAGAAGTCGCCATAACTAAATTGGGAGCTTGGTTTAAGAAACCTTTTGACATATTTCAAGAAAGGCTTTAGCTGCGCGCGATAACTCGACCTTTTTGTGGTAGATACAAGCACTATTAATATAGATAGGTGTATCGATAAGTGGTAATTTTTTAAGTTTATCTGACATCATGTCCTCAGTAATAATTGACCAGCCAAAGCCTGATTCAACCAGTCTTTTAATGATTTCCAACATATTAATGTTACTAAGCTCTGGTGAGTGGATTTTATGTTTATCCAATAGGATATGCAAAACCGTATGATGTCTATTCTCAGGTGCTGGAGAGAGCACAGGAATTTCATTTAAGCGCTCTACAATATCGCCATTTTGTTGCCAAAATGGATGATTTTTGGCAATAACAGCAATAACACGGCTTTGTTGCAGGAGATGGCAATCAATATTTTCAGGCATATTTTCTTTCATGGTGATTAAACCAATTTCGGCTTTAAGCGCGCTGACCTTTTCAATGATTGGTAATGAGTAGGTGGAGTCGAGTTTTATATTTACTTTGGGGTATTTAGATGTAAATATTTTAAGTATTTTGGGCAAAAAATGGAGCCCCATATGATAATTGCAGCTAATGGTTAAATCACCGATAACATCGTCTTGGAAAAGTTGCATTTTATGCTCAAGGCTACTCCAGACTTGGATTAAATGATGAGCGTCAGGGATAAGGGCTTTGCCTGCGGTAGTGAGCTGAACCAAAGATCCAGTGCGATGAAATAGTTGATTATTCAACTGTGATTCCAATTGTGAGATGCGCTTAGTAATCGTTGGTTGTGTTAAAAATAACTTATCAGCCGCTGCAGTAAATGATTGGGTTTCAGCAACGGCTAAAAAGGCGCGGATATTCTTCATTGATTCCATATTTGAATGATTTCCATTTATTTAATTCATTTTATCTATAGTGTAGCGCTTGTTAGAATAACGACATAATAAATTTTTGCTAAAGGTTGGTTTGATGATTGTATTAATGATTTATTTAGTGGCAGGCATTGTCACGGGTATTTTATCTGCATGGGTAGGCGCAGGTGGTGGCGCTATCATCATTCCACTGATGTTAGTCGTCTGTAAATATCAAGGAATGTCAAATGTGATCGCTATTCATTTAGCAGTTTCGACATCATTGGCATTTATTATGATCAATGCACTTTATAATGCTTACAAACATTATAAACATGGGCATTTAGTGCTGACAATTCTCAAAAATGCGCTGCCAATGATCTTTATTGGTGCAATTTTAGGTACTATCATTAGTGAGTTTATGCCAGCAAGAGGCATTGAAGTTTTATTTGCAGTAGTGCTATTAGTAAGCCTCATTAAGACATTCCGTTTGAAGAAAGCACAAGTAAGTGAAGATATTGTGATGCCATCTAAAGGTTCATGTATTTTTCTGGGTGGCACAACGGGGTTACTATCTAGTATTGTTGGTATTGGTGGTTCAAGCATTGTTAATCCGTATATGAAACATTATCACTATCCAATGAAGAATTGTGCAGCAATGGCGGCAGCAACTGCTTTTCCAACGGGTTTAATCGCTACGATTACCATGCTAGTATCCAGCTACCATGTTATGGGCATCCCTGCGTATAGCCTAGGGTATTTATACGTACCTGCCTTTTGTGGATTATTGGTTGGTTCAGTTATCGGCACGCCTATTGGTATTCGCATCGTTAAAAAATGTCCTGAAGTCATATCCTTATGGTTATTCAGGCTTATTTTAATCTATGTGATTATTGATATGTTGTGATATTCAAGGATCAAGTGTCTTAAAGCCTTCACAAACTACTTTACAGTGAGGCACTGCAAAATGATTCACGAGTTAATGACACCAATATTGAATCTTTATTTGAAAATATGTAAATACTTTCTACACTTAAGCTCAACAGGACACAGCGTAAATGGATGTCTTCTTATCAGCTAAAGTAGAGGTACAGGCTATGAAAAAAATAAATTTGACACTCTATATATCATTGTTTGGTTTTCTTTGTATGCCAGTATTTTCTCAAGGGGATCAAGTCAATCAAGTCAATCAAGTCAATCAAGTCAATCAAGTCAATCAAGTCAATCAAGTCAATCAAATCGGACAAAGTCGAGAAACACAAAAACATATTGATAAGTTATCACGTAGCATTGGTTTGGTAAAACAAGCTTATGTTGATGAATTAACTGATGAGGAGATTCTTGAAGGGGCGATTGATGGCATGTTGCAGTCGTTGGATCCGCACTCACGATTTTTGGATGATGATGATTTTGAAGATTTGCAAATGTCAGTGCATGGCGAGTTTGCTGGTCTTGGCATGCATGTGAGCGCTGAAAATGAACGCATCAAGGTCATCTCACCGATTGATGACACACCAGCACAGCGCGCAGGCGTCAAAGCGGGTGATTATATTATTAAAATCAATGATACCAGCGTTGCCGGTTTAACCTTGGATGAAGCCGTGAAAAAAATGCGTGGACAACCAGGAACTGAAGTCTCCATCACCTTGTTGCGACCTAAAGCCCCCAAGCCAATTAAATTGTCATTAATACGTGAAAATATCAAGCTAGACTCAGTTAAGTCTGAGATTGTGGCAGAAGACTATGGTTATTTAAGAATTAGTCAGTTTCAAGGTAACACTGCCGAGGAGTTGAAAAAAAATATTGATAAACTGGTTAAGGAAAATGCGCATTTAAAAGGTTATGTGTTGGATTTACGTAATAACCCTGGTGGCCTCTTGGATGCCGCAGTAGCTGTTAGTGATACTTTTTTACAAGTGACACCTGCAAATCCCAAAAAAATTGTTTTTACCAAATCTCGCAATCCATTGGAGTCGATTACAAGTTATGCTGTGAGTAATGATTATATCCATGGCTTACCGATGGTGGTATTGGTGAATATGGGCTCTGCCTCAGCATCTGAAATTGTCGCCGGAGCGCTGCAGGATCACCAAAGAGCAGTCATTGTCGGGGTTAAAACATTTGGAAAAGGCTCTGTGCAAACGGTTATCCCTATTTCAGAAACCAATGCCGTTAAGTTAACAACGGCACGATACTACACACCTAATGGGATTGCGATTCAATCAAGAGGGGTGATTCCTGATGTGATTATTGAGGAAGAAGAAATTGATTTATTGGCAGATAATAGCAAAGATGATAAAGGTGATAGCAATGCGCTAGAGTTAGTTTTTGATGAAAGTAGTTTCGAGCATGCCATTGTTTCAAATAATGATATTCAAAAGGATAAAGCAACAAAAGAAGCACTGGCAAACTATAAGAAGGACTATAAAAACGCACAAAGTTTACTGCATAAAGATAAGCAGCTAGCGCAAGCTATTAGTATATTGAAAGTTTTAAATGCAATGAATAAAATGCCGTCAAATAGTGCATTAGCGAATGCATAAAAGAAAGAATCTACAGAATAATGTCTATCAGCCATTCTAAAGTCTAACAACTATCGTTAAACTATCTTCAGGGTAAATTATCTGCGCTTGTGAGAGCACAGATACAATGACTATTGAAAATGATTAAAGATAATAAAAAGAACAATCTGGATGAGAGTCATCATGATATCGTGATCATTGGTGGTGGTGCTGTCGGCATGTTGATGGCATTGAGCTTAGCAAAGTTAGGTAAGCAAATCACACTCATTGAAAAGCTAGCCAGTGCTGAGCTAAGTAAAAGTGATAACAGATCGGTGGCCTTGTCGTATAGCTCAGTTTGTGTTTTAGAAACCTTAGGTATTTGGCAGAATATAAAAGCCGATGTTGAATATATCAAGCAGGTTCATGTATCCGATAAGGGGCAATATGCGCAGACTAACCTTTATGCTAAAGATGAAGGCTTAGCGTTTTTGGGCATTGTTGTTAAGATGAGGCATTTATTGTCAGCTTTGTATCAAGCGCTTATGCGTCAAAGCCATATAACACTTTACCAAGACTGTCAGGTACTTGATTTATTAGAGCAAGATGATCGTTTTAGTTTAGTGATTGAAAAAGGTGTCAACACCTCAAAGATAACGGCAGATTTAATTATTGCCGCGGATGGTGCACAGTCCAAACTGCGTGAAAAAGCCGGCATTTTGGCGCGCAAACATGACTATCAGCAAAGTGCATTAGTATTTGATCTTGATCTGCAAAGAGCTCATAACAATATCGCTTATGAACGTTTTATTAATAATGGTGTCTTGGCACTCTTACCTGTCAATGATCGACAAATGGCGTGTGTATGGAGCGTTGATCATGATAGAGTTGATTACTGGATGGCACAGTCAAAGCAAACTGTTTTAAAAGAAATTCAACGCCTTGTTGGTTATCGCTTAGGGCGTTTTGTCGATGTGAGCGAGCTTAAAAGTTTTCCTTTGTCTCTTATTCGCGCACAAACGCTTTATCGCAAAAATGTATTGTTATTTGGTAATGCCTCACATTTCTTGCATCCGATTTCAGGGCAGGGGTTAAATCTTAGCGTTCGTGATATTGGTATAATGTATGATTTGCTTGCCAGTGATGACGCAACACTCACAGCTCAAAATATTGCTGATACATTAGCTAAATATCAAGAGGTCAGAGTGTTTGATCATAAACGCACAGCGTTGTTGACACATTCTATGATTAATGTGTTTAGGCAAGATGCACTACCGGTTAAATTTGCCAGAGGGTTTGCGCTTCATTGCTTAGAGCGAGATCAGCATTTGAAGAAAGCCTTTAGTAAGTTAATGATGGGCAAATATAATCATGGTTCAACCTTAATGCACTCAAAGCATGGAAAGAGTATCTTATGAAATATGATGTAATGGTTGTCGGTGGTGGCATGGCTGGTTTGTCTTTAAGTTTAGGCTTGGTGCAAAACGGCTTTAAAGTCGCTGTGGTTGAAGTAGGACACATTGTAAAGTCATTTGATGAGGCAGCAGTACCAAAGCGCGTCAGTGCAATTAATGCGGCATCCCAAGATTTATTAAATGAGCTTGGTGTCTGGCATAGCATCGCTAATAGGCGTATCAATAACTATGTTGCTATGGATGTTTGGGATCAAAACTCAAGTGCGCAGTTAAATCTCAAAGCCGAAGAGTGTTCGCTACAGAGTCTAGGTGCAATTGTTGAGAATGATTTAATCGTTGCGCAATTATATCAAGCGCTCATGAAGTCAGATGTTGCTATTTTTGAGCATTCAAAAATTACAACGCTGACTTCTCATGTGTCGCATACTGCAATAACACTTGATAATGGCAAAGCGCTTGAGGCTGCACTGATCGTTGGCGCTGATGGCGCGAATTCGTTTATTCGTCAGCAATATGACTTTGATTGTACCGTTAAACCCTATCAGCAACATGCCATTGTTGCCAATGTTAAGACGACAAAGCCGCATCAAAATATCGCTTATCAGCGCTTTTTGAAAAAAGGTGTGTTAGCACTTTTGCCGCTTTGTGACCCTTATTTATGTTCTATTGTTTTTTCAGTCGCCAGTGATGAGCTTACAAAGTTTAACGAAATGGATGATAAGACCTTTAATGAATATCTTAGCATTACTGCTGAAGGCAAATTAGGTGAGCTGCAATTGCAAAGTCAGCGTATGAGCTTTGAATTGATCGAACGCCATGTCGATAGTTACTATAAGCACGGCGTGGTGCTGATTGCTGATGCCGCACATACGATTCATCCGTTAGCGGGACAGGGCATTAACTTAGGCTTTGCTGATGTCCGCGCGTTGGTTGAGATATTAACTGAAGCAAGCCATCTGCGACGCAATATTGCGGATATCAGTACGTTGGCAAAATATGCGCGTAAGCGTCAATTTGATAATCAGTTGATGATTCATGCAATGCAAGGATTAAAACAGCTTTTTTGTAATGACCACCCGTTGATTAAACCGTTAAGAGCTTTGGGTATGAATGCGGTAAATAACAGTAAGATATTAAAACGGTTTTTTATTGAGAATGCAACAGGGCTTTAATGAAGTGTGATTTTCTCAAGCTCACCCACTTCGACTGCTGTTTAGTGCATCGCTTCGACTTATGCTCAGGATACGGTGAGTACTTGTGGGTGAATATTTAGTCTTAGTCAAGAATCTTTATTGCAAGTCAATACACCAAGTTTTAGAAGCTTGTTGAGCTAACCAACTTTGATAAGCATTTAAATTGGTTATATTCCAGTCAATATACTCCGAAACTTTATTAGCCAATTGAAAGGTAGAGTTTTTATAATGGTCTTTTTTTATATTAAACTCGCTACGACCTAACTCATCTTTATTAAGTAAAACCATATTCCCAAGTCTATCTTGTATGTCACCAACATTATCACCAAAATGTTCATTCCAGTATTGATCAGGGTTATAAGGGCATATATGCTCTAAAACCGTATTAGCATAGTTTATATTGTTACTTAGATATGCCTCTATTTCAGAAAGTAAGAATTTTATTTTTTTGGAGGATCGTCTGCTTGGCATTTTTTTATACTCAAAGCCACGAATAAACTCCTCATCTGATGGATATAACTTTTTAAACTCTAAGCTATTTTTAACATGACTAGCTCTTTTGTATTCTTTTGAAGATATTTTTATGGCAATTTGATTATATTGCTTCTCTTGTTCATTTGGTGATAAATTGCATGTAACATTATAGCGAATAGATAGAATGTAAATATATTTTGCTAACTTAATAAATTCACTATGATCAAAATTATGATAACCAGCCATAAGAATAGTAAAAGGCTGCTTAATCCCAAATAGTGAGAAACCCTCTAGATACTTTCTTAATTCTTTAATATCTTGTGATGAAATTTCATTATTCCACCATTCTTCATATGGTTTAAGTAATGAGGAATATATCGGAGCATATTTAGTTAATGAGGCTAAATATTTATAGGCATTCTCAGGTGTGTTGGCTATTTTTCTAACTGCAGAAAATAAATTATTTTTTGTAACAAGTTTATTCTGCATGTTATGATGATATCGCACAAAATCACTAAAATAACTCTCGCCAAGTTCATGAACTATGCCTGACCATTGTTCATCAAGTTCATTAAGCTCGGTATTATCAACATCATCATTACGTGTAATAACTGAAAAAATGTAGTTTTTAAGCAGGTCAGGAGTTGATAATTGAACGCCTCTGGCATTCAGAGTCTCAAAGACTTTATAAGCATTTAGCTCATCTTTAACAGCAATTTTTGTAAAAATCATTCCTGATGTTAATTCTTCAATGAACTGGGCTATCTCTTCTCCTGAGTTGCCAGTTTTTTTATCAAGGAAAAAATTAAACGCATTGAGCAAAAGCTTATTTGTATGTGTTTGCCCTCTACGGTTTTGTGCACTTAAATCATTACTTATCGAGCGATAAAACTGCCCATTATTTCGATTTAAGTAAAGCTTATTACTAATTCTTAAAGAAACAGGATTCTTATAACCTATAAATTGATTTCTTAATACCTCTAAGCGCTCATTATTTGCATCAACATCTATGCCACTTTCCGTTAGGTTTTTAATTTGACGCATTGCTGCTAAAACGAGTAATGAAATAGTGACGAGTCGTTGCTGACCATCAATAATTTCATATTCGTGATCACCTTTTTTTTGTAAAACAATATACCCCATATAATGGTATTTTTCTTGCTGCAAAGATTCTATATCAGACCATAAATCTTCCCATTGTTGCGGCCCCCAGGCATAATCCCTTTGAAATCTTGGCACAATATAGCTTGTTCCATTACCAATTAACTCTTGAAAGCTTTGGTTTGTTGGTTCCATAATCATAAAATTACTCATACATATTACCTCAGCAAATACACATTTTTTACACAATGATAAGTTGCGCTTTCATTATGTAATAATTCAAAAATAAGTTGAGCTTCAATTACTCCCCTCACCCGTGTGGCTTAAGCTGCACGAGCGATCCCGCAAAGGCAGAGGTACTAGCTGACGCAACTTATTCTTGATTCATTACTATGCCATATACATACCGCCATTGACGTGTATTGTTTGGCCTGTAATATAACGCGCACCTTCCGATGCTAAGAAAGTAACCGCATGCGCGATATCTTGAGGTTGTCCCAAGGTCTGTGCGGGGACTTGTGTGATAATGGCTTGTTTTTGCTCATCAGTAAGTTTATCGGTCATATCTGTTTGGATAAAGCCAGGTGCGACCACATTAACGGTGATATTGCGTGAAGCAATTTCTTGCGCCAATGACTTGGAAAAACCAATAACACCGGCTTTACTTGCGCAGTAGTTTGCTTGCCCTGGATTGCCTGATGTGCCAACCACTGAGCCAATTGTAATGATGCGACCCCAGCGCTTTTTCATCATATGACGAATTGCTGCCTTGGAAATATTAAAAACAGAGTCTAAGTTGGTGTGAATAACACTTAGCCAGTCCTCTTCGCTTAAACGCATCATGAGATTATCTTTAGTGATGCCGGCATTATTAACGATAATATCTGGATAGCCTGTGTTATCTTTCATCCAAGCGAAAGCTGCCTCAATACTCTGTGCTTCAGTCACATTCAGTTTAATGCCGTGACCTTTGCCATAGGTTTGTAATGTTTGAGTGATTTTCTCAGCCCCTGCATCAGAGGTTGCTGTGCCAATCACAGTCGCGCCTTTTTCAGCGAAATCTTTAGCGATAGCAGCACCAATTCCACGGCTTGCGCCGGTTACAAAAACTACTTTGTTTTCAAAATTGTCAAAACTCATTTTTTATCCTTTTATTTTGTATTGATATATTCAAATATTTTTTTAACATTACTTACCGCTCTCTGAGCAAGTGCCTTTATATAGAGGCCTAGACTGAGCTTAAGCCGACGTCAGTATATCGCCCCCTGAGCGTAAGTTGAGGGGGCTGAGCAAGTGTCTTTAACAGGACGCTTAGCCGACGTTAATATATCGCTCCCTGAGCGTAAGTCGAAGGGGGTTTTGGCCAAGTATCTTTAATATATTCATAGCCGTCATTTATTATTATGCTTTAACTTGCTCAAGTAGTTTATCCATTGCTTCAATCGTTGCGCTATCTTGATAATTAAGTTCTTTAACAATGCGCTTGTTTAATCCTGTTAATACCTTATTAGCGCCGCATTCAATAACATTATTGATGTCAAGCTCAGCCATTTTTTCAATGGTTTGCGTCCATTTAACAGGCGAGTACAGCTGTTTAACCAATGCTGTTTTAATGTCATTGATATCATGATGAGATTGAACGTCATAGTTATGAATAACGGCAATGGTTGGTATTTTGATTGCAATGTTATCTAAAGCCTTTGCAAATTTTTCAGCTGCCTCTTTCATTAATGAGCAGTGTGAAGGCACGCTAACAGGAAGCAGTTGTGCGCGTCTTGCCCCCATCTCTTTAGCTATTTCATTGGCTTTTTCAACAGCTTTTAACTCACCGGAGATCACAACTTGTCCATGTGAGTTAAAGTTAGCAGGTTCAACAATGCCAGCTGATCTTGCTGCATCACAGCACTTAATAACCTCTTCATTGCTTAATGCCAAAATAGCACTCATAGAGCATGCTTTATCAGTAATCGCTGATTGCATCAGTTGCCCACGTACACGCACCAAACGTAGTGCATCAGCGAAATCAATGCTACCTGCAGCGCAAAGTGCGGAGTACTCACCAAGACTGTGTCCTGCAAGTATTTCAGGGGTAATATTACTGTGATTGTTAAGCACACGCCAAATGGCAATGCTTGCAGCTAATAACGCCGGTTGTGTATATTCTGTTTGGTTAAGTTTGACTTCATTCTCTTGAGTGATTTGCCAAAGGTCAAAACCTAAAGCATCATTGGCTTCAGCAAAGGTTTCTTTAACTTCATTAAAACGGTTGTAATAATCACCTAACATCCCAAGCTTTTGTGAACCTTGACCTGGGAAAACGATTGCTGTTTTTGTCATATAAATCTTCCTAATTCGCTAATACTGCATATACCCATTACAAACTTATTTTTCTGTAAGTAACATCAAATAGTTTATGTGAGCATTGGGTTATCAAAGATGACACTATCCTAGTGAATTTTGCGCCAATCTTCAAAAGGTTTGTGATTGATTAGGCTAAATTATCTAAGCGATTGAGCAATTCAGGAGAATCAGAAAGTAAGGTGTGGAAGATTATGCTTTAAGCTTAGTAACAAGTACATCTTGTTTAGCATGATGAAGGACGGCATTTGCAGTCGATCCTAGGAAGAAGCGACCAAAGGCGCCACGCTGATGGCTACCAATGACGATAAGACCATAGCCGTGTGAGTTAGCCGTTTCAGTGATTTCATCTGCGGCACTACCTGCTTGGAGATAACGTTGACCTTTGAATTGATACTCGTTTGACCAATCATTAAGTTTTTGTTGCATATCTTCAGCAAGTTGTGATTGCACTTCTGGTACGATGCCATAAATGCCGGTAACAACGGTTGGATCACCTTGAACACAAATTGTTGAAACCGACGAGTCAAAAGCATGCGCGATTTCTTTAGTGAGAGTTGCAACTTGAGCACTGTCATCCTCAAGATCGGTAGCCAGTAGAACCTTGCCATAATTCATGACTTGATTTGGGTTATTCTCACGAATACGTACGGTTAAAACATCGCACTTGGCTTTATGCAACACACTGTTGGCTGTAGAACCTAGCAGCAGGTTTAAGCCATGACGTGCATGTGAGCCAATGATGATTAAATCACAATCATGTTCTTCAGCATAATGTGTGATTTCATAGTTTGGATTGCCTTGAGCAATATGAAATTCGGCATTAATGCCATCAAATTGCGGCTTGATTTCTTGTAACTTTTGCTTGGCATTCTCTTGCAAACTCTTTTGAAAATCCATTGCCGCAGGCACAAACTCAGCGGCATTATCAATAACGGTCATAACATCAAGCTTGAGTTTTAGCTTATGGGCAATCGCTTTAGCTGATGCAATAACGTGTTCAGTGTCTTCATAAATATTAACGGCAACAAGTGCTTTTTTGTATGTCATGGTGAGCTCCCTTATAAATGTTAACCATGGGTAAATGTTCCATGGACTTAGTTTATACCCATCACAAACCATTTTACAGAATTTTTTGCTTTGTATTTTGCGTGCTTTTGGCAAGTTGAATTTTGATAGTAACCCTAACTATTACCTGCAATCCAACTTGCCAAAATCTTCATAAACTACTTTGCAACCAAACACCGCAAAATGATTTACGATGGGTATGACAATACTTTTTGCTAACCGCTAGCACGTTTATTGTGATTCATTTTTGTTGCTATTCAATTTATTGATGGGGCTATAAGTTTTTATAATTGTTGTTTACAAATAGTACAGGTTAGAATGCCATAATAACAGTGAACAATGAGAATGAATTATGAAAACAGTAATGCTTTTAGTGGTTACAATGGTCTGTATTGCTGGCGTATTAGCGTTGGCTTCTTTGAAAACTGAGACCCTTTTGCAACAAAAGTATATCGAGCGCGTTGTTTTTCAGAGTGATTTTGTGTGAACCGTCAATACTATTGTCAATTGCAAAAGAACATAAAAGAACACATAAAAATATTGAACGCAAAATAATCATCTGTATAATGCCCTATGCGATTTTATCATTGATTAGATCAATCAATAAGTAGCTATGAGAATATTGTTAGGTATTTTTTGGATTCTCGGATCAAGTCCAAGAATGACCATGAATCGTCATATTCGGGTTTGACCTGAATGCCTACGATGACTAAAAAGTATTGTTTAGGTGCTTATTAAAAAAATAAAAAAATAAAAAAATAAAACGACATAGAGTATATAGATGCAAGACACGGCAATTGACAAAGTAGCAGCAAAAACAAATCTAATGAATTTCTGTCAAAAAGACTTACAAGCATATTTTGCAAGTATTGATGAGAAGCCATTTCGTGCCAAGCAGGTGTTTAAATGGATTCACCAAAAGGGAGTGACGTCTTTTGATGATATGAGTGATTTAAGTAAAGCTTTGCGTCAGAAGCTGATGGGTGTGGCTGAAGTAGTAACCCCAAAAGTTGTATTAGATAAACCCTCAAATGATGGCACGCATAAGTGGCTTATTGATGTTGGTGGCAATCTTGTGGAAACCGTTTATATCCCAGAAGGCGCGCGCGGAACATTATGTGTTTCATCACAAGTGGGTTGTACGCTAAACTGCAGTTTCTGCTCAACTGGCAAGCAAGGTTTTAATCGCAATTTGACTGTGGCTGAGATCATTGGTCAAGTATGGACGGCAGTGCGTGCACTATCCAAGCAACAAGGCGAGCATGACAGGCAAGTAACCAATGTGGTGATGATGGGCATGGGGGAGCCATTGATGAACTTTGATGCTGTGGTTAGCGCAATGGATATTATGATGGATGATCTAGCCTATGGGTTATCAAAGCGTCGTGTGACATTAAGCACATCGGGTGTTGTGCCGCGTATTTATGATTTACTTGAGCAATCAGATGTATCATTAGCGGTGTCATTGCATGCCCCTAATGATGAGCTTCGCAATGTGTTGGTGCCAATTAATAAGAAATACAATATTGATGAGTTAATGGCAGCATGTAAGCTTTATGCGCAACGTGGACCACATAAGGAAATCACCTTTGAATATACGCTAATGGAGCATGTTAATGATGAACTTGAACATGCAAAAGAGCTAGTAACACTATTGAAGTCGAAACAGGTTCCGGCTAAGATCAATCTTATACCATTTAACCCATACCCTGGTACACCATATAAAAAGCCCAGTAACAATCGAACGCATCGCTTCCAGCAGTATTTGATGGAAGCAGGCTTCGTGGCAACGATTAGGAAAACCAGAGGTGATGATATTGACGCAGCATGCGGTCAACTTGCAGGTAAAGTGCAGGACAAAACCAAGCGTCAGGCTCGATATCAACGTAGCTTAAGTGAGGCATAATGCTAAAAATAAGGAATACATTGGTCAAGGCAGGACTGTTTATCTCCATTGCAATGATTGCAGGATGTGCAAGTAACTCTAAGCAATTACCAGATATTCCCGAAGCACCCACGGTTGATTATGCAAAAGCAGCCAAAATTAATGCTGAGTTGGCGGTGGTTTACGCGCAGCGTGAGATGCTTGATCGCGCGAAGGAGAAGCTCTTAAAAGCCAAGTCACAAGATGCTAATGTGCCAACAATCTATTATGCCGAAGGCTTATATTATCAAAATCTAGGCATGCCAGAGCTTGCTGCGCGTGCTTATGAAAAAGCATTACGCATGGCACCAGATGATTTCCAAGCCTATAATTTTTATGCGCAATTTTTATGTATGGATAAACATCAATATCAACAAGCTAATCATTTATTTCAGCGCTCGATTGTATTGCCAAAAAATATCAACTTGGCTGAGACTTTTACCCTTTATGGTCGTTGTCTGCTAGAGCAAGGTGACAGCAAACAAGCCAAACGCTATTTTGAGAAAGCAATAGACCAAGGGGCAGGTAGTACCTTGTCTTATTGGGAGCTTGCGCAACTTGAATATCATGAAAAAGACTATAAAGATGCACTTAGTATGGTTAATCGTTATATTGAACTAGCGGGTAAGACACAAGAAAATATCAAGCTTAAGATGGATATATTACAAGCCTTAGGTAATTACAATGAAGCGGCAACTTTGCGCTTGCAGCTGAGTTCTAAATTGTACGAGTAAGGTATCTAGATGATTCTATCGATGACTAAGCGTTTGTTTAGAACCAATCGCAGGCTGTGTGTTTATCATAATGAGATTGATCACAAACGTAAAACTTTACTTTTTTTGCATGGTATTACCGGAAGCGCGATTAACTGGCAGGCGCAATTTAGGAAGTTTTCAGCTGAGTATAATATTGTGGCTTATGACTTATATGGTCATGGACAAAGCGGGCATCCTAAAAAAGTCATTGAATGTTCAATGGTGCAGAGTGTGCTTGATGCGCAAAGCGTGATTGAATATTTCAAGCTTGAAAATATAACGATTATTGCTTACGGCTATAGTGCATTGATTAGTTTGCTATTATGTGAGAAATATCCGAAGTTGATTCAAAAACAATTATTGATTAATCCAATACCTTATGAGCAATTAACTGATGTGCCGTGGTATTTACAATGGCCATTTTCATGGGGCTATCGTTTTTTTCGTTTAAACGAAGCGCAAGTTAAGTCACAAGGCAATAATAGCGCTAGCTTGCCACGGTTATGGGTGATTAGAGCATATTACCAAGCATTGTTAAGCTTGCCTGCTTTGGATATACACCCAAGTAAATTACGCATTAAAACCATGGTGTTGCGCTCAGTAAAATATCTGCCAGCCAAGCGTGAGAGAGTTGATAACTTCTACAAGGTATTTTATCGCGCACGTGTTAAACCGCTTGAAAGTATTTCACCTTTTCCAATGCGCCAATCGAAAACACGCGTTAACCATTTCTTGGGGCAGACGATTGATGAGTTAAATATTCATGCCTTTCGCAATCTGGTTTTTGAAGGAGCAGGTGTTAGAGGAATTGCCTATAGTGGTGCGATTACTGCACTTGAATCATTGGGTGTGCTGAAAAATATTCATCGTTTTGCAGGCACTTCAGCCGGTGCAATTTATGCTATTTTGTTAGCCGTTGGTTTTAATGCTAAAGATGTTGAAGAAATTGTAAGCCAACTGGATTATCGATTATTTATGGATGCTAGTCGCAATTTTATCAGTAATTCAACACGTTTAATTACTGATTTTGGCTGGTATAAGGGGGATTTCTTTATCAATCATATGGCTGAGCTTATTGAGCGTAAACTCGGTGATGGCTTTATTGATTTTGCAACCCTTAAACAATTAACAAGTAATGATTTATATATTATTGGCACTAACCTTACCAAGGAATGTGCTGAAATTTATAGCGCTGAGACAACGCCAACGATGCAAGTGGTCGAAGCGCTTAGAATCTCGACATGTATTCCTATGCTATTTCGCGCAGTTAAGCGCAAAGATGGCAAAGAAGAAAACATTCTGGTTGATGGAGGTCTGATTTGGAACTGCCCGTTAGAGCTATTTGATGATAAAAAGTATATGCACAATACGCTTAATGCCTTATATGGTCGCAGCACAAATGATGAAGTGTTTAATACCGAGACTTTAGGCTTTCGTTTGGATCCTAAAGAAGACCCATTAAAGCAAATGAGCAAAGGTTCACAAGGTTTTCATAAGATAGGGCATATCTTTGAATTTACGCGTGAGTTTATGAAGTTTTATTCATTAGCTTCGTTAAAACGTCATTTAGAGCCAAGCAATTGGAATCGTGTCGTTTTCGTAGATACTTTGGGTATTATGGGCACGGATTTTGAGATCAGCCAAGAAGAAATTTATCAATTAATAGAGCAAGGAAAAACAGGTGTATATCAACACTTCGCTTGGCGAATGAGTGAAAATGGGGTAAAGTTCCCGCAGTAATTGAATTTATTCTACGAAGTACATAAAAATGCGTAATCAAAATAAGCAAAATAATCGAAATCCTAAATCAAATAATAATCATAAAGACAAGCTGCAAAAACTCTTAGCATTAGCGGGTCTTGGTTCAAGGCGTAAGATGGAAGAGAAAATTCTCGCAGGACGCGTGAGTGTGAATGGTAAGGTGGCACAAATCGGCGATCGTGCATCATTTGATGATAAGATCATGGTTGATGGTAAACCATTGCGTAATCAAGCAGTTGTTTTATCGCGTCCTCGAGTCATTATCTATAATAAGCCCGATGGTGAGATCTGCACAAAGAGTGACCCCGAAGGGCGCAAAACAGTATTTGATGCGTTGCCAAGATTGAAAATCGGTCGTTGGATTATGGTGGGGCGCTTAGATATTAACACCACAGGCTTATTATTGTTTACCACTGATGGCGAGCTTGCCAATCGTTTAATGCATCCATCATATGAAGTTGAGCGTGAATATGCCGTGCGTCTTTTTGGTGATATTGAAGACAGTGTCATTGAGCAGCTTAAAATGGGGATTATGCTTGACGATGGTGAGGCTAAGTTCAGTAGTGTACGTTTTGTTGGCGGTGAAGGTATGAATAAATGGTATCACGTGACGTTATCAGAGGGTCGAAACCGTGAAGTAAGACGGATGTTTGAAGCCGTTGGTGTGCAAGTAAGCCGCCTAACGCGTGTACGCTATGGCAATACCACCTTACCAAGGTATTTAAGTGCAGGTAAATCAGAAGAGCTAAGCCCACAGGATGTTAATGCTTTACGTCAAAGTGTTAAGATGAAACGTTTTTATTTCCCTAAGAGCCTATTGGATAAATTAGATCGTAAGCGTTAATCATGGATCAAGTGACCCTGCCGGAATTAAATTCAGATGAGCGTTTGCGTGCGGCAGAAATGTATGCTCATATTGCCAAGGTCATTGCTAACAATAAAGCACCCATTAGTTTTAAGCGCTTTATGCAAGAAGCACTATATGCGCCAAACTTAGGGTATTATACGGCGAATAAACCAAAGCTTGGTGAGTCAGGTGATTTTATGACAGCACCGATGAGCTCAAGCCTTTTTGGGCAAACCTTTGCCTTACAATTTGCAGATATCTTGCCAAAGTTGGGTGAGAAACCTGTCATTATTGAGTTTGGTGCAGGCACGGGAAAGTTTGCTTTGGATTGTTTACAAAAGCTTAAGTCTTTAAATGCTTTGCCTCATGCCTATTATATTATTGAAGTCAGTCCAGATTTGAAGCTTGAACAACAGCGTTTATTAAAGTCATTAGGCGAATACTACAACCATATTCATTGGTTGGATAAATTGCCCACAGAAAAGCTTAATGCGATTGTCTTTGCCAATGAGGTGATTGATGCCATGCCGGTTGAGTTGATCTGTATTAAGGAGAAAGTACCAAAACGGATGATGGTCGATTACCAACAAGATCAATTTATTTGGTGTGATGAAGAGATTACTGATCGATTATTAACAACAGCGGTTAACCGTTTACCATTAGAAAATTTGCTATCTATCAATGATTATCAAACAGAAATTAATCTATGGATCGAGCCGTGGCTAACATCAATTCATGGTGTGTTAAATCGAGGTGTGGTTTTTATCTGTGATTATGGTTATCAGCGTGATTTATATTATAGTAGTACGCGTAGTGAAGGCACATTACAATGTTATTTCAAGCATCATGTGCATGATAATCCATTGATTTATACTGGTGTGCAAGATATCACCGCCCATGTTGATTTTACCGCTGTTGCTGAATGTGCTGAAAGCCTTGGCTTTGTGCTTGATGGTTTTGCCACACAAGGCAGCTTTTTAAGCCAGTCAGGGATTATGCGTGCTTATGAAAAGCAGCAAACAGAGTTAAATGAAAAAGAAACGTTACGATTAAATCAAGAGTTGAAATTACTGACACTGAGCACTGAGTTAGCTGAGAATTTTAAGGTTATGACATTGTCAGTTGGTTATGATGACGTGATTGAGGCATTTGATGATATTGATATGAGTTATTTATTATAAACGTTAAAGGAGTTATAAATTGTTTAAAGAAAATGCACTAACATCTGGGCATATTTTTAGAGCGTATGATATTCGTGGGACATATCCGGAAGATCTAAATGAGCATGTTGTTTTTAACATCGGTGTGGCATTTGCGCAACAAGCACGTGCCCAAGGTGAGCAAAAGGTTTTTATCGCGCGTGATGGTCGTTTATCGGGTCCCACTTTATTAAAGTCACTCGCTGAAGGTTTACAAGCCGGAGGATGCGATGTGATTGATGTCGGAGCAGTGCCGACACCTGTGCTTTATTTTGCTGCGAAAACCCAAGGCAATGGCACAGGGATTATGTTGACAGGTAGTCACAATCCCGCGAATTACAACGGTCTTAAAATGATGATTGGCGGACACACCTTAGCACAGGATGATATTCAAGTGTTGAAACAAATCATTATAAAGGGTGAAGCAAAAGACGATAGAGTGGGTGCTTATCAATCACTTACGATTGATGATACATATATTGACTATATTGCCAAACAAGAAAAGCTCGCTAAACCGTTAAAAATTGTGATTGATGCGGGTAATGGCATTACAGGTCAGATCGCACCTAAGTTATTTAGAAAACTAGGATGTGAAGTCATTGAACTATTTTGTGAGGTTGATGGTACATTCCCAAATCATCATCCGGATCCAAGTAAACCTGCTAATTTAAAAGACCTTATTGCTGCGGTTAAAGCACATAATGCCGATGTTGGTTTGGCATTTGACGGCGATGGTGATCGCTTAGGTGTCATTACTCCAAAAGGTGAGAATATCTTCCCAGATCGACAGCTGATGCTTTATGCCGAAGATGTATTAAAAACGCATCCGCAAGCAACGATTTTATTTGATGTTAAATGCACTAAAAATTTGGCAAGCTTTGTTGAGCATCTTGGCGGCAAACCAATTATGTCGCAAACAGGACACGCATTGATTAAAAAGAAGATCAAAGAAACCGGTGCTGAGCTTGCCGGTGAGATGAGTGGGCATACGTTTTTCAATGATCGTTGGCTTGGCTTTGATGATGGGTTATACACAGGGGTTAGATTATTAGATATTCTGGCAAATAGTGATGAGTCTCTAGATCAGATTTTTGCACGTATTCCACAGAGTATTAATACCCCTGAGATCAATATTGAAGTCACAGAAGAGCAAAAATTTGCTGTGGTCGATAGCTTAATAAAACAAGCACCAGCGAAATTTGATAATGAAAAAGTCATTACCATTGATGGTGTGCGTGTTGAGTTTAAAGACGGCTGGGGATTGGTTCGCGCATCAAACACTACACCATGTTTAGTATTACGTTTTGAAGCCGATAGCGAAGAAGCGCTAGCGCGCATTAAAGATGACTTTAGTCAGTGGGTTGAGGGTGTTATTGCAGATTGTATGGTTTAAGATTTGAACTTATTTGATTCTGCAGTTTGAACTGCCTCAAAGATTGCGAGCTTAATAGTCTCTGAATAGTCTTCTTCATAGACAAGAGAGTAGATGATTTGGTGTAACAGCGTCTTCTCTATAATACTGTCGGCGACCCAAACAGCGATATTTTCCATTTCTTGAATAAATCTTTGAACGATAAAGTCAAATCCGTTTAGCTCTAAAAAATATGCACCTAAGGCAAGTGACGAGCGTTTATTGCCGTCGTTAAATGCATGGTGTTTATTGATAGAGAAAACAAGATGCGTTAGCTTATCTTCAAGCTTTGGATAGTACCAATCATTCTGAATGTGTGTTAACGGACTTTCTAATTGCCCAATATCTTTGGTGCCTTCTAAACCACCTGAGTTTTTGATAATCCAGTCATGAGTGTGTATGGCATGCTCTATATCAAAATAAAAAAACCGCTTGATCTCATTCATCTATTAGCGATCCTTAAGTCGTTTAAATACAGCAAGTGTTTCAGGGTCACTAAGTTGATCTTCTAAGGACTTACTTTTGTCGCCGAGGAATCGTTCAAAGTCAGATTCTGGTACTGATCGAATATACGTTTCAAGCTTATTGTGAAGTGCCTCTCGGAAACATAAGTCTCTACTGGCCATTTTGGTTCGCGCATCGAGAATTAGCGGTGTAAATAAAGGATGTTGCTCAAAGCTAATAAATATATTCTCTGCTTCCTTTTGGGTAAGCTTCCTGCCTTTTTCGATGCTTTGTTTTTCCAACTCATGGCTGATGCCTGATTCAAAACTTGCAATTAATGTAAGGACTTCTGAGTAAAGTGTTTCACGAATTTTATCCTTGGTGGCAAGGTTAAGCACCTTTTTATACTCTGTTGCATTTTCTTGAAAGATACTTTGATAAATTAGATTGGTAAATCGTGCATATTTCCAATGATTACCTTCGACATATTTGCTAAGCGCGCTAGTGAATTGTTTGCGATAGTTCTCTTCTTGAAAGCTTGAGGGTAAGTAGTTTTCATCGCGTTGATTAATATATTTGGTATGACCCCCAGAGCGCTCAGCAATAACATCAAGCACAATATCAAGCAGGCGTGAACGCATAATACGGGCAGGCTCACTTTCGGTTAATAGCATACCTAAATTTAAAACTGCCCTAAAGGTAAATATGCCAAGTATACTCGTTTTGGTACCCTCATTTGTGAGGGTACCATGCGCTCGTATTTTAAAATCTTTTAATGTACTTCCTTTAAGTAGTGTATAGCCATTGTTTTTTAGCTCATCGCCATATGTCGTTATATAGCGCTCTACAGTAGCATCACCAACTTCAAAAAGTGCCATTACCTGTTGTTTGGTAAATACTCTTTCATTTTGAAAATCAACACCACCAAGTTGCAGGTGCTCCTCAGCTTTAATCAGTGCATATCGATTATTTAAGATATTTTGGCGATCATGTGCTGATTCAGTTAGATTTTTGGCCATAGGATCCCTCTGTTGTGTGTTGGTTATGCCCATTTGTGACGGTAACTTGCCCGTTCATTAGCATAGGTAAGAGCCAGTCGCGTAGTACTTCTAGTTGTGAATTTTCTTGGAGTAATGTTTGTTTCTGCTTTTCAATTGGGGTAATAAATTCGTAGAATTGTCGTGCTAATTCTTTGGGAGGGGATGGCTCATAATGTTTGGTCATGAATTTGTCAAGTAATAAATTTTTAATACCACTTGTTTTGCCTTCCCATTTAAATAGCACCCCGTTATCGTAAAGATTTGCCCATAAATATGCGAACCAATAAAACATATCATTACTATAGAGTGAAATTATTCTGCAAAAATTTGAACAAATTATAGGATGAGAGAAACGCTTTAATACATCATTGGTTATGTGTGCTATCCTACCGGTTGATTGAGTTGGGCTACCACCTGATATTTCGATAATAAATTCAAACTCTTCTAGTAATTTATGTTTGTTTTTCTGAGTTATAAATCGTTTAGGTGCATTTATATTTCCATTGCTATTAATGCCACCAAGGTCAGTTCCTCTTATACAATTAACTTGGAGGTTATGATTATCGTTTGGCGCCTCTTTTCCCCAGTCTCCTGTTTTATTGGATTTAACCCAGTGGACTAGGGGGTCAACCTGCCAACCTTTTGGTATTTCCCGCTTAAGTGTTGCATTATATACCATCTTGCCACCTGAGGACTTATATGGTTTGCCTTCTTTATTAGGGAAGTCAAACTGCACAAACCAGTAGTTATATAGCGTTTTTGCCATAGCTTCTAGCTCAGCATTAATACGGTTATTGAGTTCGATTTTATTATCAATAGAAGAAAGAACTGAGGCGATTTTTTTTTGAACATCTGGGCTTGGGATTGGTAAAATTTGTAATTTCAAGACCCCTTCGTTTACTCGTTTTCTACCAGAAGTGCCTTCCATACAACTTATAGCTTTTTTCCTAAAAGCGGGGCTTCTAGCTAGGTAATATAAATAATCAGAGTTATTTTCTTTTTTTGCTCTAAGTACAATAAATTCAGATGAACCAAAAGCTACTTCATTATCATTTAAGATATCAACTTTAGCAGTTTTTCCATTTTCCAAACAAGGAGTAATTTTTGCCAGTAGAGTGTCACCATTTCTAAATTTTGGACCTCCATTGTAATGAGCAATTTCAAAGCTAATTATCTTTTTTTCAAACACTCTTAAACGATCCATTGGAATTTTTTTTGCCAAAGAACCTTTTGGTAGAGACTCTCTTGGGTTAAAATCTGCAATTTGTTGAATCTCTAAATTTTGCCAATTACTCATACTTCAATCCTGCCAACTGCTTTTTAATCTCAATTTCCAACGCTCGAGACTCATCAAATAAGCGATCAAGATTGTCTGTAAATTGCTGCATTTTTTGGGTAAATTCTTCAGCAGTGATATCAATATAATCAATTTTGACATCAAAATACTGTCCAGCACTCAGTGAATAGTTCTTTGCTTCAATGCCGCTATAGCTAACAGTAACAGAGAAGTCATCAATTGCTTTCTTGGCATTGAAAGTATCGACGATATACGCTTCTTCGGTACTACTTAGGACGGTTTTTTGATTTTTACCATCTTTGACTTTTTGACCTAGATTTGACGCATCGATTAAGACCACGGCATCTTTATTGCTAGCATCAATAAATAAAATCGAGACATTGGTGCCGGTATTAGCAAAAATATTTGAGGGCATTGAGATCACACCGGCTAACATTTGGTGATCAACAAGATGTTTACGAATTGCTTTATCAATACCTGATTGAGCGGTAATAAAGCCTGTTGGCACCACTACAGCAGCTTTGCCATCAGGTTTAAGTGAGGTGATAATGTGCTGTAAAAAGAGCTGATAAATCTCCATTTTGTCCTTGGCTTTGGCTTTGGTTTTTGGGATCCCTGCGAAAAAGCGTGCTTTATGCTCATCTTTCACCAAATCGTCACGAAAGTTACTAAAGTCCATCTTAAAGGGTGGGTTTGAAACAATGTAGTCAAATTGTTTTAGTGTGTTACCTTCCTTGTGATAAGGATGCAAAATAGTATTGCCTTGGATGACATTGGGAATGGAGTGAACGAGATTGTTTAAAATAAGGTTTAAGCGTAATAGGTTAGATGATTTTTGTGAAATATCTTGGGTGTAAATACTGCAACGGTCTTCACCAATAGCGTGGGCAACATTCATCAACAGAGTACCCGAGCCAGCTGATGGATCATAGCAACTGACATTTCTAACTTGCCCTTGAGCAGATTTAGGGATCAAAATATTCGCCATAATATGTGCTACAGCGTGAGGTGTATAATACTCGGCGTATTTTCCTCCTGAGTTGCTATTATAATCCTTAATTAGATATTCAAAGATTGTGGCAAAGAAATCAAATCCTTGTATGAAAATATGCTCAAAGCTAAACTCAACCAACTTACTAATGACTGCACGACAAAAATGATTGCGTTTATTTTCATCGGCAATATAGTGGCTTAAGCGATCAAATAAGACAACTTTAGCGCCTTCGTCTGTTTTGACAGCAAAGATTTCATTATTATTACTGGCAATATCAATGAGTGTGTCATCAAATAACTGAGCAAATTCATCCGTATTTTGTTGACTGAACAAATATCCAATAAAATGATGTGGTTTTAAATGGGCTGTATCTGCAGGCATTTGTAGTTGAAGCATTTCAAATTCATCTTCAGGCATAGAGCTTAAAGCATCCTCCCAATTGCTAGCATTGGCAATTTCAGGCTTAAGCTTTTTTGCCTCATAGGCAAATTTGTCATTTAGGAACTTATACAAGAAGGATTGTGTGATAATCTTAAATTCATTCCCGTCGTTACCTAGGCCATAGTTGGCGCAGATACTTTTTAAATTATCAATGAGTGTGGTTGTTTTTTCTTTAAAATTAATTTCTAGCACGTGTTGCTCCGGCATTGGCTTCTTTGAGATATTCAGAGACCACAAGTGAGTTGATATACTTTGAAACTTCACTGTTAAGTGGTATTTGTTGTTGATCTTTAAAGCGATTAATAACGCATGGCATTATTCCGCGTTTAAAATATTCTTCGTTATTAAGTATTTGATAATTATTGAGCACCTGTTCATCGGCATCTTGCTTGACACCTTGCAGTGCTGAGCAAATTTTACGTTCTGTTGCGGAAATGTCGTTACTATTGAGTTGGCGTTCTTTGAGTCGCTTATGAATTCTCACATACTTTTGATCACCATGATAGGTATCGCGCAACCGCTCATTGTCATGATTTAATGTTCTAATATGCTCATGTATTTTATTTAAGGAGGTGATGTTTTGAGACATCTCATCTTGTGTAATCTCATTAAATTTTTTGTTTTTAAACATCTGCTCAAGTGCTTCTTTTAATGTAATAAACTCAGGATCTTTCTGGTCAAAATTATTAACGAGTGCTTCACGTGTTTTACGTAATGTGTCTTTGAGTTGATCTGCTAATATAAGCTCTTCCTCACCAACTTTAGTGAACTGGAAGATAATATCCTCAAATGCGATATTAAGTAAATTTATGCTGTCATTACCATCCTCAAGATTTACTTTAAGATTCAAAATATCTAAACGGCGAGAGGCTTCACGATAGAGTAGATTAAGTTTGTCAAAATCCAATGTCTGAAGGAACTGGCTTTCACCTTGCAATCGAATGAGATTATAGAGGCTCTTAGCATCGCCTAGTGCTTTTTTTAGTGAAAGAATCCTTTCTCTATCGATAATCTGATTGATTTGATCTGTGAAAAGTTCAGCATTATCAATGTTATAACCAAAAAGTATATCCTTGATATGTTCGATTTCTTGTCTAATTTCTTCTTCGGATTTAAATAACTTGGAGTAGGATTCAATCTCACTACCAAGTTCGGCTTGTAGTTCATCAAAGTAGGCTTTATTAGTAGCATCAAATTCTTTGCGAATATCTGCAAAATCAACCACATAACCGTAACGTAGGTTTTTGTAGGTGCGATTAACTCGTGTTAATGATTGTAGTAAATTATGCTTGTAAATGATGCGACCCAAGTAGAGCTTTTTTAGCCTTGGTGCATCGAATCCTGTGAGTAACATTCGGTAGACAAAAAGGATGTCAATTTCACCTACTTTAAATGATTTAATCCAATTGTCACGATCTTGTTCAGTGCCAACGTCATGCAGGATTAGGGCTGCACTTTTGATGCCTGATGTTTTGCCTATTGCATTTTTGAGTTCAGGTGATTGATCTGAAGTGGCATTGCTTGATGCATATTTCTGTTGAAAAAATCTAAACATTTGTTTGGCTTGCTCTGAGCTGTCACAAATCACCATGCCGGCGATGGTCGGTTCTCCTAGGGTGTTACGGCTTTTTTCAAAATCACTAATAATAAAATCAAGCATTGGCTCAACAAAGCTAGGGTGAGCATAAGCTTTTTCTCGATCAATGTCATTTGACTTCAGTTCAGCTTCTGCTAGTGCTTGTTGTAGCTGTAATTTATATTCTGTTGATATTTCTTCACGAATTAATCGTAGGGTGTAGCCATCGGCAATGGAAGCATTATAGTAGTATTTATGGATATAGTTACCAAATAAGTCTCGAGAGTTATAGTCATCACCTAATAGAGGTGTGCCAGTTAACCCAATGTGAATTGCTGTTTCATCAGATTGTTTTAAATTAGCTAAAAAACTGCCCTTTGGATTATAACTACGATGTACTTCATCAAGGAAGTATATGCGTTGAATGGCTAAATCATAGTCATTAGTTGAAACAACATTAGGGTCATCGTGAAATTTTTGAATATTAACTACTGTGATTTCAGAGATGCCCGCATCATTATGAATAACTTGGTTCATTTTCATATGACGGGCAAAAGCTTCGCGGGAGTTAATGATTTGTACTTTCAGTCCACGATTGACAAATTCAGCTTGAGATTGTTTTAATAAATCTAGCCGATCAACAATAAAGTAGAATTTAGGAATAATGTTTTTTCTTTGGAAATAATCAGTTAGAAAGCGAATATTATAATATGTTAAAGCTGTTTTTCCACTGCCTTGAGTGTGCCAGATAATGCCTTTTTTGATGCCTTTATCCAATGTTTCTTCAATTGCTTTAGTGGCAAATAATTGAGGATAGCGCATAATGTGATTTTGGATATTGGTGGATTTTGAGACATAGGTTAGCCCGTAGCGCAAAATAAATGCCAAACGTGCCCTACTTAATAACGATGTGCATATACGATTGGTCGCTCTATTAGGATCTTTGTTTGTTATAAACTCAGGGTTATTGCGAATAACTTCAATATTGTTATCTTTCAGAACAATGATTTCATCAGCTTCAGAAAGTGGTTTTAATAATTTGTTTAGATTAAATATTTCC
The DNA here is from genome assembly GCF_052030685.1 of Cysteiniphilum sp. 19S12-1. Lineage (NCBI taxonomy): Bacteria > Pseudomonadati > Pseudomonadota > Gammaproteobacteria > Thiotrichales > Fastidiosibacteraceae > Cysteiniphilum > Cysteiniphilum sp. 19S12-1. Next base: position 3,822 of record NZ_JBQAJM010000014.1, on the reverse strand, counting down.
TCTTCACGAAAATAATTAAAAACGGGTTTCTCATATGAACTACTTGCATAAAAAGCGCCTTCTAAGGGTTCAAGGTCACTTTCACCATATTCCATGTTGTTAGAAAAAATCATAAATTGTGTAATATTAACAAAGCGTCTAAAGCGAGGGTTTTGGAAACGCTCGTTAATGCGATTACGTTCAGCTAGGATACCCTCACGATTATTGGGTATCTTAACTTCAATGAAAATGAGCGGCATACCATTAATCAGCAACGTGATATCAGGACGAAATACCTGATCTTCATTTTGATAACGTAGCTCTGTTACAACGTGAAAAGCATTATTGTCAAAGTTGTCAAAGTCAATAAACTTAATGCTTGAATTATCAGTGATTCTTTCAAAGAAAGCTTTACCAAGATCCTCGTTGTCCAATAAAAGCTCAAGGTCTTTCAATATTCGTGCAATATCATCACTTTGCAGATGCGGATTGATCTTAGCCATTGCATGCGTAAAAATTTCAGGGAAAATATTGGTATTACCATTCCAAACTTGACCTTTTAATGATAAGTACTGATAACCTAGCTTCATTAAATGCAAAATGGTTGGAATTTTTACTCTAGAGTCTTCGTTGTAATAAGGTTTAGCTAACACGTCCCTTTGATCCGCCTTGTGGTTTCATTGTCATGAAACATACCTCAAAAGCCTAAGCGATGCAAGTACAATAAAGTATTCATGAGAAGGCTATAATAATCGAGTTTATATTATGTATGGCGCGGTTTAGATTAAATGTTTATTTTAGTTTTTGCTTTTTACGTTTTCGCTCCATTTTGAATGCAATGTATGCACCCACTACAACGCACGTTGAGATAATCGCAATCATCAATGTGGCTAATGCGTTAATCTCAGGAGTGGGTCCGTTTTTAACGGTTGAATAAATATACATGGGTAGGGTAGGGTCGCTGCTGCCGGCGACAAATTCAGTAATCACCAAATCATCAATTGATAGCGTAAATGCCAGTAGAAATGAAGCAATAAGTGATGGAATGATCTGTGGTAAAGTAATCTGAAAGAAAATCTTAGCTGGTTTAGCACCCAAATCCATCGCTGCTTCTTCAATAGAGCGATCAGCGCTCGCAATACGCGCTTGCATAACAATCGTGACATAGGCAGTACAAAAGGTAATGTGTGCTATGATAATTGTCGTCATACCGCGACCATGTGGCCAACCGATGAGGTTCTGTAAAGAAGTAAACATCAGCAAAAGTGAGACCCCAAGAACAATATCAGGTAACACCAGTGGTGTAATAACCATACCATACAGGAAGTTTTTGCTTCTGAAATAATTAAAACGTGTCATGATATAAGCAACCATTGTACCTAGTACCGTTGCGCATAATGAGGCAATAAGGGCAACTTGTAAGCTGATTAAAGCGGCACTAATAATATCACTATCCTGAAAAAGCTCCCTATACCAATCTAGAGTAAATCCACCCCATAAGTTAATGATTTGAGAATTACTAAATGAAAAAAGGATAAGAATCACTAAGGGAATATATAGAAATATCAAGCCGATAATAAGCATTACTTTACTGTATGAAAAAAAAGAGGAAATACGCATTATAGACTCCCTGATGCTTTTGCCTGACGTTGCTGGATTTTTTGCATCCAAATCACAGGGATAACCAAAATAATCAACAGAATAACTGACATCGCTGCCGACATCCCCCAGTTATTGGCAGTAAAGAATTGCTCCCAAATAACACTACCGATCATGACACTATTTAGTCCACCCATGATTTGTGGTACGACGACTTCGCCAACTGCAGGGATGAATACCAATAAGCTTCCTGCAATAAGTCCTGGCATCGACAGTGGTAAGGTGACTTTAAAAAATGTCTTTATCGGTGTGGCACCAAGATCAGCAGCCGCATCATTTAAAATAGGGTCAAGTTTAATGAGTGTGGCATATAGGGGTAATACCAAAAAGGGCAGGTAGCAATAGACCATGCCTAAATACATTGAGAAGTTATTATATAGCAATGCCATGCTTGGTAAGCCTAATTTCATCAAAAAAACATTGAGTTGATGATTGCCTAATAATGTCACCCATGCATAGGTACGTAGTAAAAATGACGTCCAATAGGGAATGATAATCATGATAAGGAAAATCAGCTGAACATTTTTGCGTTTGATGCGTGATAGTGCTAGTGCCATCGGATAGCCGATTAAAATACATAGGATCGTTGTAAAAAAAGCAACACTGACTGAGTCAAATAGGGCAATAAATACTAAGTTAGAACTTAGCGTTTGCATGTAATTGCTTAGGTGTAAAATAATATGCAAAGTATGATCAGTGTACTGCAAAATAGCGGTGAAGGGGGGGGTGCCATTGGCAGGTAATGTGAAGCTTATGGTTAAAACAAACAAAAAAGGAATAAGCAAAAACACCATAAACCATAGCATCGGCACCAAAATAACAAAGCGATTTTGCCATTTATGCACAAAATGAGGATCAATATTATGAAGCCATTTCATGAGTACAACACCATTATGCTCTCAGGTTCCCATGTCAGATAAACCGTATCCTCCCAAGTCGGGTGATCGGCATTACGCTCAACGTTAAAGTCTGTTGCAGTGATACGTTTGCCTGTTGCACTTTCAACGTGATACGTGGATAAACCACCCATATAAGCAATGTCTTTGACTTTGCCAACGATCGTATTTACCGGACGGTTTGGATTATAACCCTCTGGTGGCGTTTTCGATATCGATATTTTTTCCGGTCTCAGTCCAACCCAGATTTGTTGAGCTTCAACACCATCAATGCGACGATCGAGTTTGAATGAGCACTTTGTCTCATCGGAGTCAATCACACTTGAGTCATCATTGATTTCACTAATCGCACCCTCAAAAATTGCACTTTTACCTATGAAGTTAGCGACAAAGCGAGTTTTAGGGAATTCATAGACTTCTTGTGGAGGGCTGACTTGCTCAAGCCACCCTTCAGACATAATACCAATGCGTGACGCCATCGTCATTGCTTCTTCTTGATCATGTGTGACCATGATAAACGTGCTACCGGTTTGCTCTTGAATATCCACTAATTCAAACTTCATTTGATCGCGTAAGTTTTTATCTAATGCTGATAATGGTTCATCTAACAAAATAAGCTTAGGCCGCTTTGCTAAACAGCGTGCTAATGCTGCACGTTGACGCTGACCACCAGATAGTTGATGGGGTTTACGTTTGGCTAAATGCTCCATCTTGATAATCTTAAGGGCAGATGCCGTGCGCTTAACTATCTCATCTTTGGGCAGTTTGTCTTGTTTTAAACCAAACATAATATTCTGTTCAATGGTCATGTGTGGAAATAAGGCATAAGATTGAAACATCATATTAATCGGGCGATTATAGGGTGGAATATGGGTCATATCCACACCATCAATGAGTATTTTACCATCAGTGGGTTGTTCAAACCCAGCCAGCAGTCTCAGCAAAGTACTTTTACCACTACCTGAGCTACCAAGCAGTGCAAAAAATTCTTTTGGGTAAATATCTAAAGAAATACCATCAACAGCAGTATGACCATCATCAAAACGTTTCACTAAGTTACGAATGCTAATGAGTGGTTTTTTGTTATTAGTTATTCTCTCCATCGGGCATAAATCCCCCATCTGTTAGCCATGTTAAAAAATCAGGCTATAGGATAAAGGGGTTTTTATGAAATAGAAAGCAAGAAATTCTGTAAAATGATTTGTGGTGGGTATACCCAACTTGGTAAGCAAAAATTCTGAAACGTATACGATATAAGGCTTTTCGCCATACATAAAGGTGCGTTAAG